>JBQCJS010000620.1:0-7372 GCA_051952485.1 Thermomicrobiales bacterium
TCCCCGCGCTCGACTCCGAAAGGCGATGCGAAGGATATCGCTGGAGCAGTTCGAGGAGTCCATCGATCGTCGCATCGCGCGAGAGACGGAATGCCCCTTCCAGCGCCGCAGTTTCCTCGCCCGTCACACCGGCCGCGCTCCCTTTCCCGTTCAGGTCCGCTTTCGCATCGGCAATCGCGTGGGGCGCGTACCGACCGGTCGCGCCCAGGATGCCCACTGGTTGCCAACCATGATGGCACTTCAGGCGATGAATTGCATGGAGCGAATGCCGCGCCTCAGGCCGGGAGGCGTCCGAAGCCGAGCATTCGGGCGATCCGGGCCAGCGGAGCCGGAAGCCGAGCCACCACCTTGTCCGTCACGGCTTCCAGCTCCGGGATGCGCAACACCTGGGCACAGACGAGGAAGGCCAGGACGTACATGACCATCGCGAAGAGGAAGATGCCGTACCGCACGAGGCTGCTCGGCGCGAAGAGCATGGCGCGTTCGAGCCGACCGACGGTGAGGAGGATCACGAGGGACATCCCGGCCGTCGCCGCGATCACCTTGGCCAGCCACGGCCAGAAATCCGGCGCGACCACGCTGCCGATCCGCTGGCGCAGGAAGAGGAGGAGGATCACTGCCTCGGAGGCGGTCGTCAGGCTCAGGGCCAGGGCGAGTCCTGCCGCGCCGAGCGAATGGACGAAGAGACCGCAGAGCACGATGTTCAGGATCACGGTAAGGATCGTGGTGATGACCGGCGTTCGTGTATCGCGGGTTGCGTAGAAGACGCGGGTGACGATCTCCGTCAGGCCGTAGCCGACGAGGCCAATGGCGAAGAAGGCGAGGGGAGCGATGACGAGGTTGGTGTCGGTCGGCCCGAAGTTCCCGCGCTCGTAGATGACCTGCACGATCGGCTTCCGCACCAGCAGGAGGCCCGCCGAGGCCGGGAAGGTGAGGAAGAGCAGCGGACGCATGGTGCGATCGAGCAGGGTGCGGAACCCGGCGGAGTCCCCCCGGCTGAACAAGGCGGCGAGCGACGGGAACGCGACGGTCGAGATGCTGAGGGCGAGCACGCCGTGGGGCAGCATCAGGAGCTGCTGGCTGTAGTTGACCGCCGCCACGTCCGACGGCCCGGAGATGGAGGCGAAGGCGGTAACGGCCACGAGGTTGATCTGGAACGCCGCGAGGCCGAGCACGCGCGGGCCGAAGAGCCGGGCGACCTCCTTCAGCCCATCGACCTGGCGATCGACCGTAGGCTTGAAGCTGATCCCGGTCCGGATCAGGCCCGGCACCTGGGTCAGGAAGTGCCCGAGGGCGCCGATCACGAGTCCCCACGCCACCGCGTAGATGCCATACGTCGGGGCAAAGAAGGCGGCGCCAATGATGGTGCAGAGGTTGTAGACGAGCGGAGCGATCGCGGGCAGCGTGAACTGGTTCTGCGCCTCCAGGATGCCCTTGGCCGCGATGCCGAGCCCCAGGAAGACGGGGGAGAGCAGGAGGATGCGCATCAGCCGGACGGCGATGTCCATGGTCTGCTCGTCGAAACCGGGCGAAACGAGGTGCATCAACGGTCGCGCGGCCACGAACATGATCGACGAGAGGACGACCACCGCGATCCCGGACCACGTCAGGACGGCGGATGCCAGGCGCCAGGCGCGATCACGATCCCCCCGGTCGATGAAGTCGCCGAAGATGGGGATGAACGCCGCCCCGAACGCGCCGGAGAAGACGGTGAGGAAGAGGAGGTCCGGAATCCGGAAGGCACTGACGTAGGCATCCATCTCCGGGCCGGTGGCGAAGGTGCGCGCGAGGATCACCTCCCGCGCGACCCCGAGCACGCGGCTCAGGACGAAGGCCAGTCCCACGATGAGGGCGCTGCGCGCCATGTTCGGCGCGGCGCGGCTCACGGCCTGCATGTGCGGCGCCGGCTCCGCGGAGGGAGTCGTCCGTCGTCGATCGCCGAAGACCTGTGTCGCCTGACTCATGCGCCGCCCGACCCTGTCCTGTCACGTATCCGGCCGGAAACCGGCCGGGAGAAAGCATCCGGCGAAGCCTACATCAGACGACGCCGGTCTGCCGCGCATTGAGCGGAGCTTCCCGATTTGCTAGACTGTCGTGATCGTCCCGATTGGGCCGCCGGTTGTCGTGTCTCCTTGACAGCGAATGGCGCCCTCCAGTGCTCGGGCACGGTCCACCGACATGGTTCATCTGCCGGTTCCCGGCACAGACTCGACAGCCCCGGCCCCGGCCGGGATGAGGAAAGCACCGTGGCCAACAACGATTCCGCGCGCAAGCGCATCCGCACGTCCGAGAAGCGCCGCCTGCGCAACCGCCCGTTCCGCTCGTCGGCCCGCACGGCTGTGAAGAAGGCGGAGATCGCGATCGCCGCCGGCGACCAGGCCGTGGCGCAGGAGGCCGTCCTCGCGGCGACCAGCCAGCTCGACCGCGTGGCGCAGAAGGGTGTCATCCACCCGAACAACGCCGCCCGCCGCAAGTCGCGCCTGATGAAGAAGTTCAACGCGCTCGCCGCGTAAGGCTTCATCAACCCTGGCACGAAGATCGCTCCGCCCTTCAATCCGAAGGGCGGAGCGATGCTGTTCAGGCGGACGCCCGCATGCCAACCTACACCATCGATGACGACACACTCCGCGAGACGGTAGACGATCCCGAGCTCGTCCGCGCACGCATCCGTGATCTAGAGGCATTGGGCAGCGATGGCGACATCGAGCGCCTCGGCTGGCTCCGGATCATCGGTGAACTGGACGCTGCAGAGGAGATTGGCCGCGAGTTGCTCAGCAACGCCGGCGGGAGCGCGCACGAGCCGTTGCCCCTGCCACCGGGGGCAATTCTCCCTGCGCTGAGGCTGGGTCATGTCATGCATTGGCAGTGCCAGTTCGACGAGGCGGCGGATCTCATGAAGCGAGCTCTCTCGGCCGCGGAGGGAGAGGCCGATTCGCCCCATATGCGGCTGATTCGCGCGTTCGCACACCAGCATCTTGGCAAGCTTCAGTTCGACCAGGGCGACCTATCAGCATCGGAACGGTCGTTCCGCGCGGCGCTCGCGTTGCGGGAAGCCTCGCAAGCACCCCCTGACCAAATCGTTTAGAGTTGCCAAGCGCTTGCAACGGTCAGTAGTCAGCGAGCGATGTCGTAGAACTAACTGCCTCAGCGATTGGCGGCGATTGCTGCCACGGCGGCGGAGAGGGCATCCAGCGTATCCCGGATCTCGCCGGTCTTGATCGCGCGATCGGTCTCCGTCAGCGCGTCCAGGGTTCCCGCGACCCGTGCCGGGGACTGCCGCCCGACGCTCCGCTGGATGGACGCCATCCGCTTCGGGTTCGGCAAGCCGAGTTCGCGGCCCACGTCCTCCGGGGGGCGCCGCCCCGCGTGCGCCATCACGATCGCGAGTTCGGCCTGCTGGCTGACCTGCGCAAGCAGCTTGTTGGGGTCCTCGCCGGCGTCGATCAGCTTCTGCAACTCGATCACCGCGCCGCGCAGGTTCCCGGAAATCGCGGCGTCGATGAAGGTGAAGACCTTGTCCTCGTCGCCCCGCGGCACGAGATCGCGCACATGGGACGGGGAGATCGGTCCCGGCCACGAGGCCATCGCCAGCTTGGCGATTTCTCCCCGCAGCACGTCCATGTCCGGCGGACGGTCGAAGGCGGGGTTGTTCGCCTTCGCGCCCCACGATTGCGGATACATCGTCTCCGCGATCAGGCGCGCCGTGCGATCGTCCAGCTCGACGCCCTCGCGCTTCGCTTCGGCCCGCAGCCAGCGGATCAGCTCCGCGCCGCGCGGCGGATCGCCCAGGATCACCCGGGTGTCGTTCGGCAGGGCCTTCATCACGGCGGCAGGCAACGCGGCAAGGGTCGGGTCGAGCAGGATCAGCGTGCTGGCGGCAGGGACACCCTGCAGCAACGCATTCCAGTCGGGGGTCTCGCCGCGATCCTTCGCGCCCTGCTTGCCCAGCCGGGTGATCAGGTCCTCCACGACGACGACGCGACCTGCGCTGAAGAAGCCGACACTGCTTGCCGCCATCAGCACCTCGTTCATTGATGCCGTCTTGCCATCGAGCGCGGAGGTGCTGCTGCCGTCCGGATCGACCTCGGCGAGCAGGCGCCTGAGTTCGGAGCGGGCGAGCCCGTTATCGGGACCGAGCACGACGACGATCATGCGCGTCTCCATGAACGATGCGGGCGGGTGCGTTGCGGGGAGGAGGAAGGGTGGGGTCGACCGATCCCGAAGGTTTCTATCCACATCCTGGGCAATGGCAGGATGCCACCGTCGACCTGGCAGAACCTGTCGACTGGAACGACCGATCCCGAAGGAACCCGGGCGCGTGTGTGGAACCTTGAACCTGATTTCTCAGGTGGGTGCCGACGACAGAACACGGACCACGGCCCGTGCCAGATCAGCTCCCGGCTCACAAAACGTTGGCTCAAGACCGCATAAGCAGCCCGCGAACCTTCGAGATGGCCGAGTCCAGAGGTTAGCATGCGCCCCCGTCCGCCTTCAAATCGTGTCCGATGCCCGAACGGGCAGTTGACCTCCGGGCCGCCAGCGTAGAATACGCCCATGCCGTCCCTCCGCTGTGCTTCCCCGTTCCGCGCGTCGTGCGATGCGCCAGGAGTCTCCATCCCATGACCGATTCCGCCACCACCCCGAACGCCCCGGCCGTCCCGCCGCACGCCCGCCGCGTCGTCGTCACCGGCATGGGGGCGATCTGCGCCGTCGGCAACGACGTGCCGGCCGTGTGGGATGCCATCAGGTCGGGCCGCAGCGGCATCGCGCCGATCACCCGGTTCGACGCTGCCGGATTCGAGACGACCTTCGCGGGTGAGGTGAAGGACTTCGACCCCGCCGCCACGCTCGGCCGGAAGGAATACCGTCGTCTCGACCGCTACTCCCAGCTCGCCATCGTCGCCGCACGGGAGGCGGTCGCGCAGGCGGGGATCGACATCGCATCCGATCCCACGCGGGTGGGCGTGATGATCGGGTCCGCGATGGGCGGCATGGAGACGCTGGAGGCCGGCGTCGAGACCGTCGTCACGCAGGGACCGAAGCGGGTCTCGCCCTTCTTCATGCCGATGATGCTGCCGAACATGGCCTCCGGGAACGTCGCGATCGACCTCGGCGCGAAGGGACCGAACTTCGCCGCCGTCTCCGCCTGCGCCAGCTCGGCCCACGCGATCGGCGAGTCCCTGCAGATGATCCGCGACGGACGCGCCGACGTGATCGTGGCCGGCGGGTCCGAGGCGCCGATCACCCGGATGGGCGTCGCCGGGTTCAACGCGATGGGCGCGCTCTCCACCCGCAACGACGATCCCGCTGCCGCCAGCCGGCCCTTCGACGCCGGCCGCGACGGCTTCGTCCTCGCCGAGGGCGCGGCGGTGATCGTGATGGAGGAGCTTCAGCACGCCCTCGACCGGGGGGCGACGATCCTCGGGGAGGTGCGCGGCTACGCGACGACCGACGACGCCAACCACATGGTACAGCCGGGGCCGGGGGGAGAAGGGATCGCCCGCGCGATGGACCTCGCGCTGGCCGATGCCGGGCTCGCCACGACGGACATCCAGTACATCAACGCCCACGGCACCTCCACGCAGCTCAACGAGAAGCTGGAGACCGAAGGCCTGAAGAAGACGTTCGGCGACCACGCCTACCAGATCCCCCTCAGCTCCACCAAGTCGATGACCGGGCACCTGCTTGGCACAGCAGGGTCGCTGGAGGCGGTCATCACGCTCTGCGCCATGCGCGACGGCATCCTGCCGCCGACCATCAACCAGGTGACGCCGGACCCGGATTGCGATCTCGATTGCATCCCGAATGTCGCCCGCGCGGTCCAGGCAACCTACGCGATGTCGAACTCGATGGGCTTCGGTGGACATAATGTCTCGCTGATCCTTGGCGCGGCGAGCACCGTCCCGGCCTCCCGGTAGGGAAGGGGAGGCCGCCATGCGGGAGCACACGTCCTCCGGTCTGCGCGTGGTCGTCACGGGCATGGGGGCGATCAGCGCGCTCGGCCTCGACCTGCCGGCGACATGGGCGGCCCTGATTGCCGGCGAGACGGGCATCGCGCCGATCACCCGCTTCGATGCGGCCGACTTCCCGACGACCTTCGCCGCCGAGGTCAAGGGATTCTATCCGGCCGTCCTGGGCCGCAAGGAGCACCGGCGCATGGACCGCGTCACCCAGTTCGCGGTCGTCGCGGGGCGGGAAGCGGTCGCCTCGGCCAGGCTCGACACATCGCGCGCACCGGAGCGGATCGCGGTGATCGTCGGCACGGCGATGGGCGGGATCGAGACCTACAGCGAGAACGTGCGCACCCTGATGGCGCAGGGGCCGCGTCGGATCTCCCCGTTCGCGGTGCCGATGGCGATCCCGAACATGGCGCCGGGTTGCGTCGCGATCGACCTCGGGGCGAAGGGGCCGAACTTCGCCATCGCCTCATCGTTCACCGGTGGCGCGAACGCGATCGTGGAAGGCGCTCGCATGATCCGCGATGGCCGCGCCAATGTTGCCGTGGTCGGCGGCTCGGAGGCACCGATCACGCCGATCGTCTCCGCCGGATTCGCCGCGATGGGGGCGCTCTCCGACCGCAACGACGACCCGCACCACGCGGTGAAGCCGTTTGACCTTCACCGCAACGGCTGTGTCCTCGGGGAGGGCGCCGCGATGCTGGTCCTCGAGGATCGCGACCGGGCGATCGCCCGCGGTGCGACGATCCTCGCCGAAGTGGCGGGCGGAGCGAACACTGCCGATGCCTTCCACCAGGTCGCCCTGCCGGATGACGGTGAGGGCCTGGTCGCGGCAATGCGCGGCGCCCTGGCCGAGGCCGGGATCGCGCCGGACACCATCGGCTACCTGAACGCCCACGGCACCGCCACCGAGATGAACGACCGCGTCGAAGCAGGCGTCATTCACACCGTCTTCGGAGCGCACACGCCACCGGTCAGCTCCACGAAGGCCGCGACCGGGCATACGCTCGGCGCGGCGGGTGCGCTGGAGGCGGTTATCGCAATCGAGGCGCTGCGGCACGGCATCCTGCCCCCGACGCGGAACCACGATGACGACGATCCCGGCATCGCGCTGGATGTGATCCCGAACGTCGCCCGCGAGGCGAGAATCGATGCCGTGATGTCGAACTCGATGGGGTTCGGCGGGCACAACACGGTCCTCGTCTTCACCCGTCCCACCTGATCGATCGCAGCCGAGTCCGAGATCCAGCGGCGGGCAACGCGACAGCCCCGGTCCCCGTCATTGGACGGGAACGGGGGCTGACTGCCGGGATCAGTGGATCTCGATCGGGGGCTGATTCGCCCCAGCGTCGGGCCGCGGCGCCGACCGGAAGCCGAAGACCGCGATCGCGAGGACGATCAACGCGAGGCCGGCC
>JBQCJS010000621.1:0-5330 GCA_051952485.1 Thermomicrobiales bacterium
CGCCAGCAGCAGCGTCGCGAGCAATGCCACGAGACCATCCCGTCCACCACGCAGGATACGCATGAAGATGCTCCTTGCCGGGCTACTCGCCGCTCCCGTCCGTCATCAGGTCCGTGTCCAGCACCGATGGGAGCCCGGCGACGACCGGACTGCCGGCAGCGGGGAACATGTCCCACAGGCCGCCGGTCGAGGTGCCGTCCTCGTTGAAGGTCGCCTCGCCGCTTCCAGCCTTGGCACCGATCACGGCCCTGGCGAACGCCACCACGGCGTCACCCGGATCGCCGGCATTCGCGATGCCGGTGACGATGACGATGAGATTGCCCTGCCGCACGACGAGCGCGACGATGTCACCACCCGCGATGCCGCCGACGGCATCGCCCGTCGCCCGCAACGCCGTGCGCTCGTCACCGAGATCGCCACCAAGGTCGATCGTCGCGAAGGTGAGCTCGGCGGGTGTCCCCTCGTCATCCTGCTGCCTGGAGACCTCGTCCAGCACGGTGGAGTAGGCAGACTTCGCGTCTCCCTCGTTGTCGAACTGGACGATGCTGCCGCCGAGGGCGAAGAGATCGACGGTGCCGGCGGCCGGAACGGGGGTGGGTGTCCCCTCCGCCGAGAACATGGCCGCGAAGTCGAGGGTGAAGGTCCGGGAAACCGCTGCCTGCACGCCGGGCAGGTCCGAGATCTGGAGGGCGTCGTCGCCGGTGTCCTGGGCCAGCGTCGCGGCAGGATGCGCGAGCGCCAGGATGGCGACGATCGCCACCGTGAGGATTCCGGCCGTCCCGCGCGCCTGTCCCACGAATCGTGTCCGCATTGCCGTTGCCCCTTTCATCTCCGGTAGCCGGTCACTCGGGCCAGGCTCGCCGGTCGTTGCACACGCGATACGCCTGAACGCAGCTGGGAATCACGCATGCGATATGACTGCCGCCGTCGCTGCCGACGTTGGGACGCGGGCGGGCGTTCGGGCCACCCGCGCGGACGCGGCACGGAGCCGGGAGCGGGCATCGTGACGATACCTGCTCCCGGCTCCGGCCAATCAGGCGCCGCCCTGGGTGGCGGAGGCGTCCGGATTCGGCACGCGCACCGCCGTCACCACGGTCCGGCTGTCGTATTCGCTGATGGAGCTGTCCCACTCACCGCCACAGGTCATGAGGGTGAGGGTCTCCTTGTCGGTCGGGGCGACCCAGGCCGCCGGCCCGTCGGCGATCGGCACGGACTGCACGCTGGTCACCGCGTAGGTGTAGGTGCCGCCATCGGCGCCGGTGACGGTGATGAGATCGCCCTGCTTCAGCGTGTTGAGCTTGAAGAAGACCGCCTCCGGCACACCCCAGTAGTTGAGGTGGCCCGCCACCACGATGTTGCCGGTCTCGCCGAGCCGATTCGTGTTCTTGTACCAGGTAACGACGTTCTCGTCCGTCGGCTCCTGGAGCTCGCCGCCCACGATCTCCTTGATCTCGAAGGTCGCCTGGACCTGGATTGCCGGAATCGCGATGGAGGCGGGCACCTGGCCGCGCGCGCAGGTCTCGTCCGGCTGCGGCGTGCCCAGCGGCGACTGGCTGGCGTTGTCCGCGGCCGTCAGGGTCGGGCAGGTGGTGGCGTTGGCACTCGCCTCAGGCGAACCGTCCGTCGTCTGGGGCGCCTCGACTGTCTGCGGCGTCCCCGGCTCGATCACCTGCGTATCCTGCGCCGAGAGCTGGGAAGCCCCGGTGTCGGCGGGATCGACGCCCGTGTTCGGGAACTTGCCCGGCGTCTTGGTCGGGGGCGGAGTTCCCCCCTTCGGGGTGCAGTTGTAGACCTTCACCACCGTCTCGCGACCGTTCGTCACCGTCACCGACTGATCCGGATTGACCACGCTCACCGGCTTGTTCGTCTGCGGGTCCAGCTGGGTCGCGGTCACGTTGCATGGCGTGCCCCCCTGCTCAACGATCTGGTATTTGCCAGGCGTCAGCCCGGAGAGCGCGATGTAGCCGAGATTGTTGGTGGTCTGCGTGGTGACCGGCACCCAGGCCGAGCCATTCCACGCGTTGACGGTGAAGGAGATGCCCTTCTCGTAGATGGTGCAATCGACATCGGAGACGAACTTCGGCCCGGTGCACCATTCCTTGTAGATCGTGAGGTCGCCGGAGGTGGGATTCGGCACGTTGTACCAGTTGCAGACGATCTTGTCCTTGTTCGCGACCTTGATGTTCAGCACGTTGCCGACGTTCAGCGGGGTCGGGTTGACCCAATTGACGGAGCTGCCCGTGCAGTCCCAGACGAAGACGTACCAGGTATCGGCCGGCACGGTTTCGGTCACCGTGTAGGTATCGGTGGGGATGCTCCCGAAGTAGACCGCGCCGTTGATGCTGTCGCCGGTGTTCGTCTGGCTGGTGTAGCCCTTGGCCTGGCCGTTCAGGTTGAACTGGACGCCATTCGTCGCCTCGGTGCAATCGGTCTTCGGGTCCGCGCCGTACCTGCTGTAGTCGTAACCCGGCGGGCACGTCCACTTGTAGATGGTGATGTCGCCGTAACCGCCGGTGCAGTTGGAGACCGTGACCACGGTCTCGTAGCCGTCATCCAGCCGGAAGCTGCCGGCATGGTCGAGCTGGTCGACGGTGCCGCCGTTGCCATCCTGGCGCGTGGCCGTGATGTGGCACCACGAGCCACCGAGTTCGACCAGCTTGTAGGTGCCCGGCGTGAGGCCGGAGAGCGCGATGGTGCCGGTGCCATCGGTGGTGGAAGACCCCTGGAGCACCCAGTTCGCGCCATCCTGCCAATAGACCTCGAAGGAGACGCCGGTCGTGTTCGGGGTGCAGGAGGAGTCGTCGACATACGTTTCCACGTCGCAGTTCTGCTTGTGGATCGTCAGGTCGCTGCTGCCGGCGCGCGGGATGTTGTACCAGGAGCAGGTGATGGTCACCCCGCCCGGCACGACGATGTCGGTTTCCCCCGTCGCCGAGACGACCGGGTAGATCGGCGGGAGCGTGACCTCCCCTGTCCCCATGACGGTGCACTGGGTGACGAACGCGGACTGAATGTCGGCCGGCAGGGTTTCCACGACATGATAGGTGTCCGGCTCGATGCCGCCGAACATGACCGCGCCAGGGATGCTGTCGCCGGTGTTCGTCTGACTCGTGTAGCCGTTGGTGTTGCCGGTGATGTTGAACTGCACGCCGTTCATCGGGGTCGCGCAATCGGTCGCGGGATTGGCGCCCATGGCGGCCGGGTTGTAGGACTCCGGGCAGCTGTACTTGTAGATGTACAGCGTCGACGGATCGGTGCTGGTCGCTGTCGGCGTCACCGTCATCGTCACGGTCGGCGAGCCGGAATCGGAGGGGACGTTGTACCACCAGCACTCGAACTGGACGTCGTTCTCATCGAACTGGTACTGGATCGCCCAGTTGGTCACGGTCGGGTAGTGCGGGATCTGCTGCCCGCTGGTCGTCGTCTGCACGCACCGGCTCACATAGGCCGCCGTGGTGCCCAGGGGCGGCGTCTCGGTGATGGTGTACGTATCGGGCTGCAGGCCGCCGAACATCACCGATCCCGGCATGCTGTCGCCCGTATTGGTCTGGCTCGTGTAGCCGCTGGTCTGGCCCTGGAGATTGAACTGCACGCCATCCTGGGGCGTCGCGCAATCGGTTTCGAGGTTCGCGTTCTGGCCGCTCGCATCGTAGCCGGCCGGGCATTCGAACTTGTGGACGATGATGGTGATGCCCGAGCTCGGCATCGTGGGCGTCGTGGAGGGAGTCGCCGTGGCCGTGGCGGTCGGGGAGCCCTCGGCCGTCGGCACGTTGTACCAGTAGCACTCGAACTGGGTGGCTGTGTTGTCGAACTGCTGCTGGATCGACCAGTTGCCGAGGCCCGGGTAGATCGGCACGCTCGGATTGCTGGTGGTGGACAGGGTGCAATAGGTGACGAAGGCGCTGGCGATCCCGGCCGGAGGCGTCTCGGTGATGGTGTAGGTATCCGGCTGGAGACCACCGAACATCACGGCGCCCGGCGTGGCGTCCCCGGTATTCGACTGGCTGGTGTAGCCGGTCGTCTGGCCGGAGAGGTTGAACTGGACGCCCTGCTCCTGGGTCGGGCAATCGGTCGCAGGGTTCGCATCCTGGCCGGACGGATCGTATCCGGCGGGGCACTCGAACTTGTGGACGATGATGGTGAGCCCGTTACCCGGCGCCGTCGCGGTGGCGGTGGCGGTCGCCGTCGGGGTCTCGGTCGGCATGTCGGCGGGGGTGTCGGTGGCCGTCGCCTCCATCGGCTGGTCGCCGCCGTCGGGCGTGGGATCGACGCACATCTGCTGGCTGTCGTCCCAGACCTGGCCATTCTGGCAATCCTGGCCGGACGCCAGCGCCGGGGCCGCCGGGGCGAACGCGATCGAGCTGACCAATGAACCAAGCATGACCAGGGTCGCGAGCAGGCGCCAACAATCGGCCAGCCGTCTCCCACGGCGGGGCGGCCGTGGGATTGGCCACCGGGTGCGGGACCGCTTCGGGGTACTCATGAGATCACTCCACATCCTGAACTGCACGTCGAATTCGAACCATCCTCATGAGCCGCGCGCGGATGCGCAGGCCGCGCCCGACTCACATGCACAAGCCTAGGGACTGGGAGGGGGAGCGAGAATGCGTAGAGTTACCCAATTCCAGCGGCGCGCGATCACGTACGTGATTACGCACCCCATCACGCAGTCCGCAGCATCTACGGAACAGGGACGGGAAGGTCGCTGCACAGCGCCCTCCCCGTCTCCATCGCATGGGCTGGGAGCAACTCCGCCGATGGCCGTCAGGCTGCGCCCGGAAGCGCCCGGCGGTCGGCAGACACCGCGTCCGGGACGACCATCGCTACCGCCACGGCGCCGCCACCCGGCCGCATCGCGGAAGCCGGCACGATGTACCAGGTGCAGGAGACGGTGACATCGGCGGGGATGGCGATGTCGGCCTCGCCGCTCGCGGAGACGGTGAGCGGAATGGCGGGCTGCACCGATCCGTCCTCCGCCCCGTTCACGTCGCAGGGCGCCGCAGTGGCCGTCTGGCCAGCCAGCGTGGCGGCGAGGTGGTAGGTGCCGGCGGCGAGTCCGCTCACCATCGCACCGCCGGAGAACGCCTCGCCGGTCGTGACCTGCCCGGGAGCGCCACCCGCCCCGCCGCCGACCGTCACCGGAACGCCATCGAGCGGCGTGGTGCAATCGCCACCCGGGTTTGCCCCGGTTGCCGCCGGGTCGTACCCCGCCGGGCACTGGTACAGGAAGAGATAGAGGGTCGACGGCGCGCTCCCATCCGCCTCCCCGCCCTGGGCAGCGGCGCTGCCATCCGTTCCTCCCCCTTGTGCGGCAGCATTCCCGTCCGTCT
>JBQCJS010000622.1:0-2484 GCA_051952485.1 Thermomicrobiales bacterium
CCGCCTTTCTCAGGGCGGCCACAAGGGCCGCATCTCCGACCTGGGCTCACGAGACCGGTCGCCATGCATCCCGGCAGCCCACACGGAGCTGCCTCACGTACGAGACGGAGTGACCACAGCATTCGTCCGGAGGGCAAACCCTCGTGGTTCGCCGATTGAACCTGCCATCCGCGGCGCTGATGGCAAATGAGGTCGCATGGAAACGGCCAACGCAGCATAGGGGAGAGAACATCGGTGTCTGATGCACGAATCCCGGTCGCCATCCTCGGCGCGACGGGCAATGTGGGCCAACGCTTCATCCAATTGCTGGACAACCACCCGTGGTTCCGGGTCGCCGAACTCGTCGCCTCCGATCGCTCGGCGGGCAAGCGGTTCGACGAGGCCACCGACTGGCGGCTTGGCCCGGACATGCCGGACGCCGTGCGCGGCCTGGAGGTCCTCGATTACGGCGCGGACATCCAGAGCCCGATCGCCTTCTCCGGCCTTCCCGGCGAGGTGGCCGGCAAGATCGAGCAGCGGCTGGCCGCCAATGGACAGGCCGTGCTCAGCAACACCTCCACGCACCGCATGGAGCCGGACGTGCCGCTCCTGATCCCGGAGGTCAACGCCGATCATGTCGCGGCGATCGCGGCGCAGCGGGCGAACCGGGGCTGGAAAGGCTACATCGTCACCAACGCGAACTGCTCGGCCATTCACCTCACGCTGGCGCTGAAGCCCCTCTACGACGCCTTCGGCATCGACGCCGTCCTCGTCACGACGATGCAGGCGGTCTCCGGCGCGGGCTATCCAGGCGTACCGTCGCTCGACGCGATCGACAACGTGGTGCCGTTCATCAGTAACGAGGAAGAGAAGCTGGAGACGGAATCGCAGAAGATGCTCGGCGGCTGGAGTGCGGACGGAGGGTTCGCCCCGGCGGACTTCGTGCTCAGCGCGCACTGCAACCGCGTCGCCGTCCGCGACGGGCATATGGAAGCCGTCTCGATCCGCCTGAAGCAGTCCGCGACGCCCGATGAGGTCGTGGCGGTCTTCGAGTCCTTCCGCGCGAAGCCTCAGGAACTCGGGCTGCCCAGCGCCCCGCCGCAGCCGGTCGATGTCCGCCGGGAGCGAAACCGCCCGCAGCCGATCATGGACCGCGAAACCGCGAATGGCATGGCGTCGGTGATCGGGCGGGTCCGGGAATGCCCGCTGCTGGGAATAAAGTTCGTCGTGCTCGGCCACAACACGATTCGCGGCGCGGCTGGCGCCTCGATCCTGAACGCGGAGCTCTTCAAGGTCGAAGGGCTGCTCCCGCTCTAGTCACGCGCAGCCAGTGCCCGTGCCCGGCGCTCGATGGCCCCCACCAAGCTGTCGAGCGCCGGTGCGTATCCGTCGTTGGTAGCCGCATCGGTACGCACGGTGAAGACCGGCATGTCGAGATCCATGGGCCGGTAGGCATCCGCGGCCCAGTCTGCCTCGACCTCGGGAAACGCCTGGGCGTCGAAATGACCCGGATGACGAGACGGATCGGCACTCCGGGCACGCAGCCGCGCCGCCACGGTCTCCCAGTCCGCGACACAATGCACATAGATCGCGTCGCAGGATTCCAGGCGTGCGAGCAGTTCCGGCTCCGACCGTCCGGCGCGGAAGTTCGATTCGAGGATCACGCCGGGCACACGCCCGATGAGCCGATCCAGGACGCGATACATCAGGGCCCAGCTCGGCGCTCCCAGCCGGGCCGAGTCCGCGCGATCGGCCGGCGCGAAGGCATCCAGCAGGACTTCCTTGACGTCGTCCCGGCTGATGACCGGCCACCCCAGCCGCTCGCCGAGCGCATGGGCGAGGTACGTCTTCCCGGCCCCGCTCGACCCGCCGACGATGAGACATACGGAGCGCCCCGATCCGGTATCCATCGGTGCTGTCACTGATCCTCCACGCGCTCGTCGGCAAGGATCGCGATGATTGAGGCCATGAGGTTCGGCACCTCCTCCGTGACGACGCGCCACACTATGCCGAGACCAACACCATCGTATTCGTGGACAATATCGTTCCGTATCGCGACAAAACGATGGACTTCGTAGATCTTCGCCGCCACCCCAGGATCATTCTTTCGCACCCTGCCCAATGCCTCGCCGATGTTCTCCATCGCCTTCTGTATACCGAGTTGCAGGAGCAGGATCTCGCGAAATGAGTCGTGCGTCTCATGTTCAATGAATCCTGCTATCGCTTCGCAGTAGTACAGCGTTTCAAGCAGCTGCTCTTCTGATTCCTGTTTCATAGATCAGCACTCGATCCTGCGATATGGTGGCGAGGAATCGCGCATTTCGGAGGCGATAGAGGTCGACGAGCTGGACACGATACCCCAGCAAGGCTTCGAGCTCCAGCATCAGGTCAATGAAATGCCAGGTTGGCTTCTGATCCAGCGGCCCCATATCGACCAGGAAATCGATATCGCTGTGCGCTGGATCGAAGCGCCCCGTCGCGGCAGAACCGAAGAGTTCGAGACGG
>JBQCJS010000623.1:0-2378 GCA_051952485.1 Thermomicrobiales bacterium
TAGTGTATTCGGTCCAGTTCTGCCTGAGCTAGGGTCTGGCCTCTCCGGTCGTGACCCTGTTGACGGTCGATGCCGACTTCTTCACTCAGGTCCGGCGATCGCGCACGATCCTGGGCGGGGCGATGCGCCAGGCGGGCGTGGTCGCGGCGGCGGGGCTGGTGGCGTTCGAGGAGATGATCGGCCGGTTGCCGCAGGATCACGCGCGGGCGCGGCAGCTCGCGGAGACGCTGGCGGCGATTCCGGGCGTGACGATCGACCTCGAATCGGTCCAGACGAATCTCGTCGTCTTCCGGCCACCGTCCGGAATCGACAAGGAAGCCGCGATCGCGGCGTTCCGGGCGCGTGGGTGGTGGGTCTCGGACAACGGGACGCGGGGTATCCGCCTCGTCACGCATTACGAGATCGACGATGCGGCGGTAGGGAAGGCGCAGGAGATCCTGGTCTCCGTGCTGTCGGCGGGGAAGACGGATGCCTGAGGTCCCGCCAACGCCCGCCGCGTCCACGTCCTTGCCCTCGCCGCAGCGTGCCGGCCTCGCGGGAGCGACCGTCGTGCTGGGGGTGAGCGGCGGTATCGCGGCCTACAAGGCGGCGGACCTTGCCAGCAAGCTCGTGCAGGCGGGGGCGACGGTGCATGTGGCGATGACGGAGGGCGCGACGCGCTTCGTGCAGCCACTCACCTTCCAGGCGCTGACGCACCATCCGGTGTTCACGTCGGTTTTCGAGGGCTGGGACGAAGGCGGGCGGGGCCATGTCACGCTCGCCGCGAACGCCGACGTGGTAGTGGTCGCGCCGGCGACGGCGAACACGATCGCGCGGCTGGCGGCTGGCATGACCGATGACATGCTGGGCGCCATCTGTCTCGCGACCGAAGCGCCCCTGGTCATCGCCCCGGCGATGGAGCATCACATGTGGCACCATCCGGCAACGCAGGCGAATCTCGCCACGCTGCGCGCGCGGGGGGTGTCGGTCGTGGAGCCGGAGCGCGGATACCTGGCCTCCGGGGCGCGGGGCGACGGCCGTCTGGCGGCGGTGGAACGCATCCTCGGGGAGACGCGGCGGGCGCTTGGCCTTGGCGGCCCGCTGGCCGGACGTCGCATCGTGGTCTCGGCGGGCGGGACGCGGGAGGCGCTCGATCCGGTGCGCTACCTCGGCAACCGGTCGAGCGGAACGATGGGCGTCGCGATCGCGGAAGCCGCCGTGTCGCGCGGGGCCGAGGTCACGCTGATCGCGGGACCGACCCTTGGCTCGCTACCGGCGGGAATGGCGGTCGTCCCGGTCGAATCGGCGCGGGACATGGCGGACGCGGTGGCCGCCGCCGTGGTCAATGCCGACGTGCTGGTCATGGCGGCGGCAGTGGCGGATTTTCGCCCGCGCACGCAGGCGAGCGGCAAGATCAAGAAGCAGCCCGGACAGGATTCCCTGCAGATCGACCTGGTGCGCAACCCGGACATCATCGCGGAGACGACCCGGCCGGGGTTGATCAAGGTCGGGTTCGCGGCGGAGACGGATGACCTGGAAGCGAACGCGCGGGCGAAGATCGTGTCGAAGGGGCTGGCGATGATCGTCGCGAACGATGCCGTCCGCACCATCGGCAGCGTGGAGAGCGAGGCGATGTTCCTCTATCCCGACCGTGAGGCTGTCCGGTTGCCGACGATGCCGAAGGCCGAGCTGGCGGAACGGATCGTGGATGCCGTGCAGGCCCTGATCGCGGAGCGGGGCGCATGATCGATCCCGCCCTGCGGCAGCGGCGACGCGCCGGGAGTTCCCAGCTGGCCATGGAACTGCTGCTGACAGCCTATGCCGCGGTCTCCGCCATCATCCTGCTGCGGACGGTCCTGGCGGCAATGGAGGTGACGGACCGGATCTGGATCGGGTCGTTCGTGTTCGGCATCACCGATCACGTGACGCGCTACCTCGATCAGCTGCCGGGAGCCTCGACGATCATCCTGTTCAACCTGAGCGTCAGTGACCTGACGTTGCTGGCCCCGGTTGTGCTCTTCCCATTGGGGTTGATCGCGACCGGTGGCCGCGATCGCTGACCGTCCTTGGCGTGAGGGCCGATTCTGCGCCACACTGACGTTGACTGGAAGCGAAGATATCGCGGTGCCGGAACAGGCACCGCGCAAGACGGAGGGTATTCCCATGATGAAGAACACGGTGCGTGGTGTGCTGGGCCTGGTGTTGACCGCCGCGGCGACGTGGCTGGCGGCGTACATCGTGGAGCAGATCTTCGGCCCGGACGAGGAGAAGGCCTGATCCACGGTCAGGACCGGGACGAGAGCTTCGTGAGCGCCGACGGACCATCGTAGGGCTTGCGGCTTGCCGGGACATGTCATACTGCTCCGTCCGCAGCCATCGGGATGTGAGGGGCGCCGCCT
>JBQCJS010000624.1:0-3281 GCA_051952485.1 Thermomicrobiales bacterium
CGGTTCGGTGGTGAGGACTTCCAGGACGCGCCCGGAGAAGGGGTCTTCCAGGCGGGCGGCGAGCACGAGCGCGGCGGGGTCGTCCGGGCCGTCGAGCAGGAAGGCGTGGTCGACGCCGCGGGCGATGGCGATCTGGGGGTTGGTGGCGTCGCGCATCACGTCGCCGAGGCGCTTCGGCTCGCGGAAGTCGAGCGAGTTTCCGTCCAGGGAGGCGATTTCGCCGGTGGGGATCTGGGCGGCGTCGGTGGGGGTGAAGTGGCTGGCGAAGACCTGCATGACCTGCTCGTCCACGACCCCGCCGCTCTCGCTGTTCAGGTTGAAGTAGACGTGATTGGTGAGGTTGACGACGGTCGGCTTGTCGGTGGTGGCGGTGTAGGCGAGCCTGAGGCCGTCGTCCTCCGTGAGGGTGTAGGTGACGGTGGCGGTGAGGGTGCCGGGATAGCCCTCGTCGCCGTCGGGGGAGACGTGGGTGAAGCGGACGCCGGGGCCGTCCTCCGTCTCGACGACCTCGGCGTCCCAGACGTACTTGTCGAAGGGGCGGGCGCCGCCGTGGGCGCTGTGCGGGGCCTTGTTGGCGGTGATGTGGATGGTCTCGCCGTCGAGGGGAAACTGCGCGTTGCCGATGCGGTTGGCGAAGCGACCGAGCACGGAGCCGAAGTGGGGGTTCTTCCCCAGGAATCCCTCCAGGTCGCGGAAGCCGAGGACGATGTTGGCGGAATCGTCCTCGGCGTCGGGGACCCAGAGTTCCTGGATGGTGGCGCCGTAGGAGATCAGCGCGACGGAGATGGTGCCGTTGTCGAGGACGAAGCGTTCGACCTCGGTGCCGTCGAACGTGCCGAAGGGCATGCGGTCGAGCGAGACGTGGTGGGAGGTGGATGGGGATGTGGCCATGCGGGGTGCCCTCTCTCGGGGGTGGCGGCAGGGAGCTGCGACGGTTACGGAATGGCGTCCAGGTCGACGAGGCGCTGGCTGGCGATCGCGGTGATGTAGCCGAGGTGCTCGCGGTAGTGACTGCCGAGGAAGTCGGCGAGGACGTCGATGAGGCGGACCTCGCCTTCATCCTCGAACCCGACCTCGCGGGCGGGGGCCTGGTACTGCTTCTCGGGGTAGGACTCCAGGAGGGCGAAGAGGGCGTCCTGGCTGTCGCGCCAGAGGGCGCGGACCTCGTCCGGGGAGGCATCCATCGTCTTCGCGCGGATGACCTCGTTGATGGCGTCGATGCCCTTGCTCCAGGTGGCCTCGGAGACGCCGAGGGTTTCGCGCTGGGCAGTGCCGTCGCGCATGCGGGCGACATCGGAGATGTCCCACCAGGCGACGTGGGCGACGTGATCGCGGATGGTCCAGCCGGCGGCGTCGGTCGGTTCGAGCCAGACCTCGTCCGGGAGGAGGTCGACGTAGCGGGCGAGGGCGGTGGCGGCCTCACGCGAGTCGGCGATGAGGTCCTGCCTGGTGCGCAGCCGGGTGCGCTTGATCTCGGCCATGCGGTGCTCCTTGGTGGTGAGACGGGTCCGGGCGCATGGCCCGGGACGCGTTTCGCCCATCCTACCCTTCCTCGTCCGGTTCGTCCGCCTCCTCGGCCTCGTAGGGCGGGAAGCGCCAGCTGGTGGTGCGGTCCAGCAGGCCGCCGTAGCCGAGGGCGGCGAGATCGTCGGAGCCGACGCGTTCGCCGGCCATGATCCAGGGGAGGACGAGGTCGGCGACGGTGGATTTCGAGTACATGGAGCAGGAGGCGAGATTGACGACGGGGGTGCCGCTGGTGGTGTAGCCGAGCCAGAACATGGAGCCGGGGTGGGCGGGGGCGCCGAGGCGGACGAGATCGGCGTCGAAGGCGGGGAGCGCCTGGAGGGTGGCGTCGAGGGGGTCCATCATGTTGCCGCCGGCGCTGAGGAGGAGGGTGGCGCCCTCGGCGAGGAGGCTTTCGGCGGCGGCGGTGACGGCGGCGGGATCGCTGGGGACGTGGGCGAAGCGGAGGACCTCGGAGCCGTACCAGGCAAGCTTGCGGCGGACGGCGTCCTCGAAGCGGTCGCGGACGCGTTCGTCGAGCCCCTCGGTGACGACGATGCCGGCGCGATGGGGGAGGAAGGGCTTGACCTGGATGACGGGATCGGGGCGGTCGGCGAGGGTGGATTCGATCTCGGCGAGGAGGGCGCCGGGGATGGCGACGGGGGCGATCTTGGCGCCGGCGACGACCTTGCCGGGGAGGACGGGGAGGCGGTCGACGGCGGTGAAGACGCCGATGCCGGGGTGGCGGTTGATGGTGAAGATGGCCTCGGGGTCGATGCGGAGGAGGCCCTTGCGGGTGGCTTCGAGGTTGACGCGGCTCTGGACGGGGTTGCGCTGGGCGACGCCGGGGCCGGAGAGGGCGGTGGCGAGGCGTTGGGCGGCGGGGTCTTCGAGGACATCGCCGGGGTCGAGGCGGACGGCGTGAATGGGGCCGCCGGTGGCGAGGAGATCGGCGAGGGGTGCGGCGTCGGCGGGGGTGAGGACCTGGCCCTTGCGGAAGGCGCGGCGTCCGGTGCGGGGGTCGAGCACGGTGTGGGTGAGGACGAGCCCGGTGTGGGCCGGGGGGAAAGCGCCGTCCGGGGCGAGGTCGCCGGGGAGGAGCGTGACGGGGTGCATGGGGCGGACTCCGGTGGGACGCGGGGTGGCGAGACGTTGGTGGCTATGGTGGCATCCGGGGCGGGGTGGCGCAACGCCGATGTGGGGAGGTGGCTGGGTGGGGCTGTCGTTTCGGGTGCGCGAAGGGGACGTGGGGGGGCAAGGGATGGGGAGGTTCGCGCGGAATCGGGCTGGGCTGGGGTATACGGTGTGGGGGTGGCGGGGCGATACTGTCGTCAGGCGGGTGTCCGGGCGACAGTCCAGGGGGCTGGAGGCCGGGAAGTCCGCTGTTGCACCCCGCCTTCGGGCGGGGTGAGGATTGAAACGTGCGGTGCGATCGCGGCGAGGGCATCCACAAACGCGTTGCACCCCGCCTTCGGGCGGGGTGAGGATTGAAACATTCCGGCCAATGCGCCCAAGGTGCTCGCAGCCGATGCGTTGCACCCCGCCTTCGGGCGGGGTGAGGATTGAAACGTCAGCGCGAATCTCGTACTCAATCTGGGCCAGATGTTGCACCCCGCCTTCGGGCGGGGTGAGGATTGAAACCAGTGTCCTCAGTGATCCGCTCATATCCACTATCCGTTGCACCCCGCCTTCGGGCGGGGTGAGGATTGACACGTACTCGTAGGGCTTGAGATCCGCAGCCCGAATCGGTTGCACCCCGCCTTCGGGCGGGGTGAGGA
>JBQCJS010000625.1:0-6835 GCA_051952485.1 Thermomicrobiales bacterium
TCGGGCATCGGGTGTCCTTATGTCGTGTCGGCGAGCGGCATGCTCCCCTGAGCTTACCGCTGAACCTGCCCTCTGCCTATCGCTTTCCGGACGAACCGTCCGTTGGTCGCGTCGTGGCGCGTCTCCCTGTTTGGCGATTCAGCCGGGCCAGCCAGCAATTGAATTGACCGATGAGTGGAGTGTACGTACACTTGTCGCGTATCGGTCCCATGTCGGGTCGCCACGCGGCGCTCAGGGACCACGCCCCTGCCCTTCCTGTTCTCGTTGCCGGAGCACCTTCCATGATCCTGTCCGATCGCGACATCCGCACCCAGCTCGAATCCGGACGCATCCGGATCGACCCGATGCCCGATCTCGATCGGCAGCTGGGCTCGGTCTCCGTCGACTTCCGGCTCGGCACCACCGTCATGGTCTTCGAGCACAGCCGGCACAGCTACATCGATCCCCGCCGCCCGCAGTCCATCGGCGAGGCGATGCGCACGATCGAGGTCAGCGAGGACGAGCCCTTCATCATGCAGCCCGGCGATTTCGCGCTGGCGTCCACCATGGAGAGCCTGGAACTGCCGGACGACCTCCTGGGACGGCTCGAAGGCCGGTCCAGCATCGCGCGGCTGGGCATCACGGTCCATTCGACGGCGGCCGTGTTCGAGCCGGGCTGGACCGGGACGGCGACGATGGAACTGAGCAACCTCGGCCGCATGGCGGTGGCGCTCTATCCGGGGATGCGGATCTGCGCCTTCTCCTTCGAGGAAGTCTCCTCGCCGGTCCTCGTGCCCTATCGCACCAAGATCGGCAACAAGTACGCCGGCCAGGTAACGCCGAAGGCCAGCCTGCTCTCCGAGGAGAACCGGGCTGAGGTCTGACCAGTCCGGTGCAGGCGGGTTTCACGTGAAACATCGACGCCCCTGACCGTGCGCCGCTCGATGGGCGATAATGGCGGCAACGTCGCGAGGGCGGCCCTCCGGGTGACCGTCCTCGCCAGCCGTCGCCGTCCACTCCCGGCTCCTGCCGGGTGGGCGGTGGCGATGTCCGCGATGAGTACAGGGGAGCCGGGAGTGTCCGCAGAGCGCTTGAGTGAGATTCGGGACCGGATGGTGCCGATGCTGGAGATCGCCGCCGAGCAGTACCGGCAGCGCGTGCCGGACGGGTATCCGCACCTGGTGGACGCGGTGGAGAACGGGACCTTCGGGATCGAGATCGATCCCAGCCATGCCCTCTTCGTGACCTCGAACGGCACCGATCTCTTCGCCGAGATGTATCGTCGCGCGCCGCGCACGGACAACCGCTCCAGTGCGAGCCGCCAGAAGCCGTCCGGCGTCCCCTTCTCGGACCGTCGCCCGCTTGCTGCTGACGTGGACGATCAGGCGCTGCGCAACCTGATCGCGGAGCTGATGTCGTACTTCAACCAGCAGCCCGGCCTGATCCACATCACGGACGACTAGCGGCAGGGTGAGCGAACGTCACGATCGCCGGCGTCGGCGGTGCGATCATGATGGTGTCGCAGGATCGGCGCAAGGATGACGAAACGGGAGCGACGGGCATCGTCCATCGCTCCCGTTGGTGCGTTCTCGTCGCCTCGGTGATGGCCATCCTCGTCATCGCCGCATGAAGTGGCGGGCGCTCGCGGGTGACGGGGATCGCTGCAGCCATGGCCGAATCGAGCGCCACGAACGCACGGTGCTCGCGTGTGGGGGCGATCACCGTCCGCAGCCGCCAGCATCGTCCTTGCGGGACGCGATCGCTCGGGCATGGACGGCATCACCACGACGAAACTGGTTTTCGCTGCAAGATCACTGCGCCGCGACGACCTTGCGCGCGTCCCGGGCGGTCAGGGAACGGCTGGACGCCGCGCTCGTGGGGGATGTGAACGGAAGCGGATTCCCTCGCGCCGCTTCCCCGAAGTCGCGGATCGCTCAACGAGTCGACGCAAGACGAAGGGGGCGGATGTTTCACGTGAAACATCCGCCCCCTTCGCGTCGAATCCGGCCCGGGGCTCCCCTACTCGAGGATCCAGGCGTCGATGGCGCGCTCGTACTCGACGATGCCGCCATCGCCGAAGAAGATGTCCAGCTCGCGCGCGGCGCTCTCCGCACTGTCGGAGGCGTGGACCAGGTTGTTCGCGATCGTCAGGCCGAAGTCGGCGCGGATCGTGCCCGGAGCGGCATCGGCCGGCTTCGTGGCGCCGTTGATCGTGCGGGTCACGGCGATCGCGTTCGGCCCTTCGAGGACGAGCTGCAGCGACGGCGACGACGTGATGTAGGTCACCAGCCCCTCGAAGAACGGCTTGCCCTTGTGCTCGCCGTAATGGGTTTCCGCCTGCTCGCGGGTGACCGTGGCGAACTTGCCAGCGGCGATCTTGAGTCCGCGCTTCTCGTAGCGAGCGAGGATCTCGCCAGTGAGCGCGCGCTGGACGGCATCGGGCTTGATGATGACGAGGGTGCGTTCGATAGCCACCGGTTCTCGATCTCCTTGCGACCGGACGACTGCGACCGGCCGGCGTAGTTGACGGCCTTGGAGGGCCGGGATGATGAGGATACTGCCTTCAGCCACCGGAGAGCGACCGGGCAAACACGCTAAGGATACGGCGAATCGCCCAACCATGACGATCCGGCCATTCGCCAGGCAACGGCAAGGGGGGGCGGGCAATGTTTCACGTGAAACATCGCCCGCCCCCTTGCCGCACTGCACCGCGTCCGCCAGGCGGACGGGACGTCAGGAATCGCCGCCCCCGCTCCCGCCATCGGAACCACCGCCATCACTTCCGCCGCCGGCGTCGCTTCCCGCATTGCCACCGGAGGACGGTGCCTCGGAGGACGGAGTCGGATCGGGTGACGCGTCGGCGCCCGGGCGATCGCTGCCGGACGCGCCGTCGTTGCGGCCACCATTGCCGTCCGGCATCGCAGCACCTGAGGTGCGAGCGCCATGCTGCCCGGACGCATCGAGGGCCGCAGCCGTCACGACCGGCGCTGCATCGTCACTGGCGCGCGTGGCCTTTCGTTTCACCCCGACCGCTGCCGCCTCGCCACGGTTCCGGCGATTCCGCGCGCGTGCCTGCTCCAGCGTCCAAAGCGTCACGACGACTGCCACGACCAGGGGGACGGCAATCACCACGGCCACCAGCAGGAACCACTCGAATCCACTCATGCCTGGTTCCACCCCATCGCCGGATGTGCGTGCATCCGGTGCTCGAAACGCTCGACGACTCTGAGGAAGATAGCATCCCCCGCGCTCATGCCGCCGGATCGCAATGGGCCGGTCCAGTGCGCTCCGGGCCGGCCCCTGCCGCCAACTGCCGTCCGTGTCCTACGCGATCGAGAGCAGGACCGGATTCTGCAGGTACTTCTTCACGGTGCCGAGGAAGGTCGCGACCTCCGCGCCATCGAGTGCGCGGTGATCGGCGGAGAGCGTGAGCTTCATCACGTTGCCGACCGCGATCTCCCCGTCCCGAACCACCGGAACCTGCTGGATGGAGCCCACCGCCAGGATCGCGGCCTGCGGCGGGTTGATGACAGCGATGAACTCCTCCACATCGAACATGCCGAGGTTGCTGATCGTGAAGGTCCCGCCCTGATATTCCTCGGGAGTTAGGCCGCCATTGCGGGCGCGGGCGCCGAGGTCCTTCGTCATGCGGGCGATGGTGCCCAGGCTCTTCTGGTCCGCCGCCGGGACGAAGGGGGCGATCAGCCCGCCATCGAGCGAGATGGCGATGTTGATGTCGATCGAATCCTGCTGGTACAGCTCGCCATCGACGAACGCCGTGTTGACGTTCGGGTTCTCGCGGAGGGCGAGGGCAGCGGCCTTTACGATCAGATCGTTGACCGAGACTCGCGGCCCCGTCTCGCCTATCGCCTCGTTGATCTGCTTGCGGAAGGCCATGGCGTCGGTCATGTCCACGCTGATCGTGACATAATAGTGCGGGATCGTCGCCTTGGACTCGGCCATCCGCTTGCCGGTCGTGCGGCGGATGCGGGCGAGTTCGATCTTCGTGCCCTTCGGCGCCGCGCCGGACGAGGCCGGTGCGGGAGCGGCCTCGGGGGCTGGCGCTGTCGCCGGAGCCGCGCCGTTGCTCGCGGCCGGCTGGGCCTTCGGGGCAGGCTGCGCGCCGGTCAGGAACGGATTGAGGTCGTTCTTGATGATGCGACCGCCGGGACCTGTGCCGGGAACCTGGTTCAGGTCGATGCCATGCTCCTCCGCCAGCCGCTTCACGAGGGGGGAGGCGCGGAGGCGTTCGCCGGGAGCACGATTGGCAACCTGGGCCACAGGAGCCGCCGGGGCGCTGGTGGCAGCGGCCGCCGGGGCGGAGGTTGCTGCCACGGGCTCCGGAGCTTCGGCCGGGGCCTCGTCGGCGGTGCTGGCAGCTTCCGTGAGAGCCGCCGGGGCGGCATCCTCACCCGCGCCGCCGCCGCTGCCGACCTCGCTCTCGGCGCCGATGGTGGCGACCGCCGCGCCGATCGGCACGACCGCGCCTTCCTCGACCAGCGTGTTGGTCAGGAAGCCGGATTCCTGGGCTTCCAGTTCCAGCGTGACCTTGTCCGTCTCGATCTCGGCGAGCGCGTCCCCCTCGGACACCTCCTCACCGACGTTCTTCAGCCACTTGAGGAGCGTTCCCTCCTCCATGGCATCGCCCATCTTGGGCATGATTACGGTCGCCATCTGCTTCCCGGTTCCTTCCTTGCGCGAACAGTCACAACCACCACCACAAGCATCGCGTGCGGGCTCACGCCCCGTTGGCCTGGAGGTAGAGCGCCCGCTTCGCGGCATCGATGATCAGCTGCTCGCTCGGGAATGCCGCGACCTCGAGGTTCCGCGCGTACGGTGCCGGTACCTCGGCGCCGCTCACGCGCTCCACGGGAGCATCCAGCTCGTCGAACGCCCGTTCCTGGATGATGGCGCACACCTCGGAGGCGACGCTGAACCAGCGCCACTGTTCCTGCACGACCACCGCGCGGTGGGTCTTCTTCACGGACTCGACGATGGTCTCGCTATCGAACGGACGGATGGTGCGGAGATCGATCACCTCGGCGGAGATGTTCTCCTCGGCCAGCTTGTCCGCCACGCGCAGCAGCATGTTCACCTGTCGCCCGTAGGCGATGAGGGTGATGTCCGTGCCTTCGCGCGCGATGCGGGCCTTCCCGAACTCCACGACATAATCGCCATCGGGCACCTCGCCCTTGGTGCCGTAGAGCGCGCCGGCCTCCAGGAAAATGACCGGGTCCGGGTCCCGGATCGCGGCCAGCATCATGCCCTTCACATCTTCCGGCGTGACGGGCGATACGACCTTGAGCCCCGGGAAGTGGCCGTAGAAGCCCTCCAGGCTGTGGGTGTGCTGGGCCGAGAGCTGGACGCCGCCGCCGTTCGGGCCGCGGATGACCAGCGGGACGTTCACCTGGCCGCCGGAGAAGTAGCGCAGCTTGGCCGCGTTCTGGATGATCTGGTCGGCGGCCTGGAAGGAGAAGTTCCAGGTCATCATCTCGACGATCGGGCGCATCCCGGCCATCGCCATGCCGATGGCGGCGCCGGTGAACCCGTTCTCGGCGATCGGCGTGTCCAGCACGCGACGCGGGCCGAACTGGTCGATCAGGCCGTTGGTGACGAGGTGCGTGCCTCCGTAGAGGCCGATGTCTTCGCCGAGCAGGACGACGCGCTCGTCGCGCTCCATCTCCTCGGCCATCGCGGCGCGAAGCGCATCACGATAGGTCTTGACTGGCATCTGCCGGTTCCCTTTCTGGTGCGAAGCCGGGCGACCGCCCGGGCCTCCCGGGGATCGCGATCGTGCGATCGTCCGCCGGCTAGCCGGCCTGTTCCACCTCGACGCCGGGGGCGTAGACATCGGTGGTGAGGATGGAGAGGTCCGGCTCCGGGCTCTCCTCGGCGAACTTCACGGCGGCGTCGGCAATCGCCTTCGCGGCATCGCGGATCTCGCTCAGCTTCTCCTCCGGCACCCCCGCCTCGACCAGCCGGTGCTCCAGCTGCCCGATCGGGTCGCGCTCCCGCCACTTCCTGACCTCTTCCTTGGAGCGGTACTTCTCCAGGAAGTCGGCGGCGCCGTGCGGCACGATGCGGTAGGAGAGGGCTTCCACCGCGTAGGGCTTCTTCGTCTCGCGCACGCGCTGGATGGCCTTGTGGGCGACCTCGGTCACGGCGACGACATCCATGCCGTCCACCTGCTCCCACTCGATGCCGTAGGACTCGAACTTCCGGCCGAGGTCCGTCATGGCCGTGGCGCGCTCGACGCTGGTGCCCATGCCGTACTGGTTGTTCTCCAGGATGAAGAGGCAGGGGCAGAGCCCATCCTTGCCCCAGAGACCGGCGAGGTTCGCGGCCTCGTGGAACGCACCGTTGTGGATGGCGCCATCACCCAGGTAGAGCTGGGTGATGCCATCCTCCCCCTGGTACGCCTGGGCGAAGGCCATGCCGACACCCAGCGGGATGTGACCGCCGACGATGCCATAGCCGCCATAGAACCCGTTGGCGGCATCGAAGAGGTGCATGGAGCCGCCCTTGCCCTTCACGATGCCGGTACCCTTGCCATACAGCTCGGCCATCACCGCGTTCGGCTCCGCGCCCTGCAGCAGGATGTGCGCGTGGTCGCGATAGGCGGTGATGATGCGGTCGCCCTCCTGGTAGGCATCGAGGAAGCCGGTGGCGACCGCCTCCTGCCCGGAGTAGACGTGGAGGTAGCCGCCGATGTGTCCCGTACGGAACCCGCGGGTGGCGCCATCCTCTAAGAAACGGATCTCGACCATCTTGCGGTAGATGTCGAGGAACTTGTCGGTATCGAAGAGCTGCGTTTCGGCTGCCTGCTCGTGGTCGCCAGCACCGTTGCTGGGCGTGG
>JBQCJS010000626.1:0-3195 GCA_051952485.1 Thermomicrobiales bacterium
CATCCGCCGCCGCCCCCGCCAGTAGCACACCGCGCATCACCCGGACGGGGCCGGAGCGCGAGCCGGCCCCTTCCTGGTCTTCACGGCGCCCGCTGGCCCGGCGATCTAGGCCGTGCGGCTATCGCGCCACTGGATCAGTTCGCGCAGGAAGCCGAAGTCGTAATCCGGACCACCCGCCCCGGTGGTGAAGTGGGTGATCCCGGCGGCGATGAATCCATCGAGGTCCTTCTGCGTCTCCGGGGAGACCCCAACGGACCGCTCGATCGATCGCGGGTCGCGCCCTTCCTTCTCGCACCACTCATCGAGGATCTGCACCTTGCGGGTTGCCGTCTCGAGGTCACCGAAGCCATGCCAGATGTCGGCATGCTTCGCCACGAGCCGCAGGGTGACCTTCTCGCCACCGCCGCCGATGAGGATGGGGATGTGCCCGTTCACCGGTCCCGGATTCAGCTTCGTGAACCGGTCCTCGATGATCGGCAGGTCGCGCTTCAGGTCCTGCAGCCGGCTGGCGGCGGTGCCAAACTCGTACCCGTACTCGTCGTAGTCCTTCTCGAACCAGCCGGAGCCGATGCCGAGGATGAAGCGCCCGCCCGAGATGTGGTCGATCGTGCGCGCCATGTCGGCGAGCAGGTTCGGATTGCGGTAGGAGTTGCAAGTCACCAGCGGCCCGATCTGCGCGCGCTCGGTGACCTCTGCCATCGCGGCCAGCAGGGTATACGCCTCGAAGTGCTTGCCATCGGGATCGCCGCTGAGAGGGTAGAAGTGATCCCAGTTGAAGATCACATCCACGCCAAGCTCGTCCGCGGCAACCCACGCCGCGCGCTGCTGTTCGTAGGAGGCGTGCTGGGGCGTGACTTGCACGCTGACCTTGATCCGGGGAGTGGTGGTATCGGTCACGGATTCTTCTTCCTCGTGCATGACGTCCGGGAGCGGGCCAATCGCCCCATCGCTCGATTCTGACGCGCGGGAGGCGGACTGGTCATCCGCCGCACGCCTGATCGTTCGGGCAGGAGGACGCACGAACCCCGCCACCGGCGCGGTCAGCCCTGCGCCCGGGAAGACGTATCGGGGTCCTCGGCCGCGTCGCCATCGGCGGGGCGGCCCGGCCGGTCATCCGGGCGGCGCCAGCTGAACGGCCGCTCGCCCGCGGCCGGGACGCCCGACTCCCCCGCACCGTGGCGGTCGCCGTTGGCGCTCGTGCCGGACGGGTTGGCGGGCGTGAACGGGGGCGGGGTCGTGACGGCGCTCTCCACCTGCATCTGCCCGAAATGCACGTCCGCATCGGCGTCCCGCATCCCGCGACTGAGCATCCAGCGCCAGCCCGTGGGCACGGGCTCCTCATCGGGGCCATCGACCCGCCGGCCGGCCAGGTAGTCGCTGACGATCACCTGGATGGTCGCGGCGATGGGAATCGCCAGGATCGCCCCGACCACGCCCAGGAACTGTTGCCCCGCCAGGATCGCCACGAAGACGGTCAACGGCGTGAGGCCGACCGCCCCACGCATCACCCGGGGCACCAGGAACCAGTTCTCCAGCGTCTGCATGGTGAGGATGACGCCCGCCGTGAACAGGGCCTCCTTCCATCCGACCGTCAGGGCCAGGATCACGGCCGGGATGCCGCCGATCCACGGTCCCACGATGGGGAAGAACTCGGTGAGTCCCGCCCACAGGCCGAGCAGCGGCCAGAAGGGCAAGCCGATGATCCCGTAGCTGATCGTGGCGATGGCGCCGATGATGAGGCACAGCACCAGCTGGCCGCGCATCCAGCCGCCGACCTTCCGCTCGACATCGTTCCAGACCCGGGAAACCCGTTCCCGCCGGGCGGTATTCGTGATCTGGTCGAGGATCACCCGTTTCAGGAAGGCCTTCTCGAGCAGGTAGTAGAAGGTGATGACCAGGAGGCTGATCAGCGACACGATCACCGACCCGATCGACGTCACGACCGGGAGGATCTGCTGGGCGGCATCCGGCGAGACGTTCACCTCGCCGGGGGGCGACTCGATGAGGTCGATGGCATCGAGCAGCAGGCGGTCGCCGATGCCGCTGAGCACCGGATTCGAACTCGTCGACCAGTCGGACTCCAGCGCGCGCAGCTTCTCCGGCACCTCCGCCTTGAAGTTGGAAGCCTGGTCGGCGACCACCGGGGCGATCAGGAAGACGAAGAGCGCGATCCCGCCGATCAGGGCGACGTAGACCGCCGCGATCGCCGCCGGGCGCGGCATGCGCCGCCGCTGCAGCATCGAGACCGGCCCCTCCAGGATCGTTCCGAGCAGGAGCGCCAGCAGGCCGAGAACGAGGACGATCTGGATCTGGGTCATCACCCAGACGAGGATCAGGATCAGGAAGAGCGACAGCGGCGTGATGCCGCGAAACTGGCCGTTGGACGACCCGCCGGGATCACCCGATCCCCCAGGCCGGGGCGTCCCCGTCGCCACACTTGAACTCATGGTCTCCCCTGCCCCCGTCGCGGAGCGCGGGCGCCGCGCGGGATCGCATCACCCCGCCCATCGCCCGCACTGCCTGGTCTCGCCGCCCGGTTCCACGGCGGCCCCACATGCCATACACGGCTAACTGTACCCGAACTGGACATCGACCCATGGCAAACAGCAACACCGCCTGCCGGGAACGGCGGGCGGTGTCTGCATCGGTTCGATCGGGAGGACGGCGTCAGGCCGTGGCCTTCTCCGGCGCCACTGGACGAGTCGCCCAGTAGCGGCCATCGAGCGGGTTCACGGGTTTGCGCTTCTCCTCGGCGGTAAGGTCGTTCCAGACCGTGGAGAAGGAATAGTACTCGCGGCCATTCACGACCACGCGGCGGGCAGCACCGAACGGACGCGTCACCGCGAAGATCTCGCGCGGCGGTCGGGAGACGAATTCCGTCTGGAACCAGCCGTGTTCCGGGCACTCTCCAGCGTGCAGTTGCCAGATGATGGAGGCCGTCACGCCCCCCAGGTCCCGGATGATGACATTGGCCAGTTCGCGGTCGCAGATCGGGCAGTGCATGGGAGTGGCACCACGGATGGAATCGCGGGTGTTGCGGGCGGGGGTTGGGGCAGACATGGGCGTACCTCGACCAGGGATATCCTGAAACGCCGGACGAGCACGATGCCAGATGCCTGTCCAGCCAGACCACGGAGCGGACGTGAAGAGGGGATACGCGGAGAGCCGGTTCGGGGATGGTCCCGCCAGGGGACA
>JBQCJS010000627.1:0-3019 GCA_051952485.1 Thermomicrobiales bacterium
ATGAGGATGCCTTCGAGGATGCGATGCGGATCGCTCTCGTGGAGATGCCGGTCCTTGTAGACGTTCGGCTCGCCCTCATGGCTGTTGCAGACGACGAACTTCGGGAAGTTGCGCGCCTTGCGGCCGCTCTCCCACTTGACGCCCGCCGGGAAGCCTCCGCCCCCCCGCCCGCGAACCTGCGCGGTGGTGACTTCGGCAATGGCCTCGTCCTCGGTCATCTCGAAGAGGACCTTGAAGTAGGCATCGTAGGCGCCGCGCGCGATGGCGTCCTCGATGGAATCCGGCTCGATGACGCCGGAGTTGCGCATGAGGATCTGCTTCTGCAGGGCGAAGAAGGGATGATCGTTCAGCGGCTGGATACCGTCGAACGCCTCGTCACCACGAACGCCGACGGCGAGGTCCTGCCGCTGGCCGGCGATGACCGCAGCAACGTCGTCCACCGAGACGGGCCCGTAGACGACGGGCGGGGCGCCGGGGCGCTTGACCTCGATCCACGGTTCCATCCAGAAGGCGCCGTTGCCGCTGACTTCGCGGACGATGCCCTCGTTGCCGAGTTCTTGCCGGGCGCGATCCAGCACATCGAGGGCGCCCTTGGCGATCGAGCTGCTGCCGACGCCGACGCTGGCGACGACGCGGTCGCCATTCCAGATGCCGTCCCAGCGGTCGTGGGCCTGCTGGCGGAAGGCCTGGAAATCCTCCTTCGAGGTGAGCCGGGAGAGATGCTCGCTGGGAGCGACGTGTACCATGCGGATTCCTCTCCTTACCCGGCGATCTCGCCGCGCACGGCAGCCTCGGCGGCGGCGCGGCCGGCGACGGCGCGCTGCAGGAGGTCGTTCAGGGATTCGGGTGTGACGTGACCGACGTAGGTATCGTCCAGCTTCACGACCGGCGAGCGATCGCAGACGCCGAGGCAGCCGTTGACCACCTGCACACTCAGCATCTCGTCCGGGGTGGTGTCGCCATCGGCGATGCCATAGCGGTCGCGCAGTTCCTGGACGAGCCGCTGCGACCCCAGGACGTAGCAGGACATGCCGTGGCAGATGAGCAGGTGATGATGGCCGCGCGGCGCGGTCCGGAAGTCGGCGTAGAAGGTGAGCAGGCCGAAGACCCGGTTCACCGTCGTCCCGAGGTGGTCGGCGACGAGTTCGGCGGCTTCGGGGGAAACCCAGCCGAAGTGCTCGTTCACTTCCTGGAGCGCGGAGAGGATGAGCTCCTGCGCCTCCTCGAAGTCGTTGTAGTGGAAATGGGAGAGAAGCTCTCGAACGACGTCGAGGTCGATCTCCTGTCGCCCGGTAAATGGGGCGGGTACTGGAAGCGGTACGTGCGCTTGCTCCGCGTGAGCCACTCGGCCACCCTCCCTGCCGTCTCCCGGAGGCTTCGTCGCACCCCGCGGCAGTGTGAAGACGATCACAAAAACCTTACGGGGGAGTATAGCAGGGGAGAGCGGCCCGGCAGGAACGATTGTCAGCTGCGAAGGGATGTTCGTTCGCGAGGACCGCCAGCGCCGCCGGCGGGAATGCAGGAACCCCCGGACACCGCGCGAAGCGGGCGCCGGGGGCTCGATCGAAACGCGCGGGACTAGCGGAAGAGGCGCTTGAAGTCGCCGTCGAACTCATCCAGGAACTCGTGCATGTCCACGACATCGCCGGCGTCCACCACCGGCGTGGCCGGCGCGGCGGTGAACTCCGCGAGGAGTTCGGCGTCGATCTCGGGCTCGGCTTCCTCGATGTCGATCGGTCCGCGGGTGATGGCCTCCTCGGTGAGGCGGCGCAGCGCGAGCTGGGCGGCCTGGGGATCGCCATCGTTCATCACGGCCGCGACGAAGTTCCGGGCGTGGCAATCGTCACATTCGACGAGCATCGTCCAGACATCGGGACGGCGCGAGATGACCTTGATGTCGTCGGCCTGGAACTCGCGATGGCAGACGGCGCAGCGTTCGATGCGATCGAGCACGATCTGTTTGATCTGAACTTCGGAATCCATGGCGGTTCTGGTGTCTTCCTTCCGTGGGATAGGGGCGAATGGCCGGGACACGGGGCGGGATGATGCAGGGCGCGTGTCCGGCTGTCAGTTGGATCGGCGACGGTCGAAGTCGTCGAGGTCGAGCGAATTGATGAAGTCGCGGAAGACGGAGAGCTGCTCGTCATCGACGCGCGGCGCGGACGATTCGCCGGATGGCGCGATGGCATCGGGGATGGAGGGCTCGGGCGCGGTCTCGGCATCGACGATGCCGGAGGGCGGGGCGAGCGTGGCATCGATATCCAGGTCGTCGTCCTCGACGGCGACCCCGGCGCGCTCCATGATCGCCTCATCGACGAGGATGCGGCAGCCCACGCGGACCGCGAGCGCGATGGCATCGCTGGGCCGGCTGTCGACATCGATGGAACGCCCGGCCTGATCGAGCACGATGCGGGCGAAATAGACCTGATCGTTGAGATCGGCGATGACGACGCGGTCGACGGTGGCCCCGAGGTCACCGAGCATGGTCTGCATGAGATCGTAGGGCAGCGGACGGGTGGCGCTGATCCCCTGCAGTTCCATGGCAATGGCCTCGGCCTCGTAGGCGCCGATCCAGATGGGGAGATGCCGGTCTCCCTCGAGTTCCTTGAGGATGACCACCCGGTGCTGGGTGATCAGGCTCACGCGAATGCTCTCGACGGTGGCTTCGATCATGGTCTCCGGCCCTTTCTGCGGCACCCCTGGCCCGGTGTCTGTCGACCGACGTCGACGGTGTCGCTGCGGCATTCCGGGATGGAACGCGACCGGCACAGCACGGGTGCCTTGTGCCCTGACAGACATTCTACACGCGGTTCGCGCGGTTCGACAGTTGGCCGTCCGGGTGGGTTGCGACGGCCTCATGACTCATGAACGCATGAAGGGGCGGAGAGGGATCACGGGCGGCTGGAACGGAAACGGGGGCCGGGGTTACTGGGGCCAACCCCCCCCCCGTAGCGTGGTATTAGGGGGGGTGGGTGGGGGCGGGGGTTCGCCTCGCGGCCAACCCCCGAACGGGGGCCGA
>JBQCJS010000628.1:0-3340 GCA_051952485.1 Thermomicrobiales bacterium
GGGGAATGCCGCGGGGGGTCTGGGGTGTATTTTATTATTTGTCCCCCAGCCGCCGTACCCGTTCCGTCACCTACCTACCCGGGTGCGAACCATCGCGCCGGGGTCGTTTCGCGTTCTGGAGCAGGTGCTCCCGGGTTCGCCTGATCGAATCCCCGCCCCCGGTCTCTCTCCATTGCGATTCGAGCTGGCGGTGGTAGCGGTGGTCGCCACGCACGAGGGATCATCGCCCCTCCACGCGAGCCCATTGCATTCGTGGCGATCGATTCGGATACGGTTGCAGGGTCAGACCGGCCAGGCACTCGCGAGGGCTCTTGCGTGGGCGAGTTCGTCCGGGGTGTTCATGTTGAAGCACGACCGGACATCCGGGTCCACCGAGGCGATCGTCGTTCGGGGTACAAGCCGGACATTCGCGCGGGAAAACCAGCCGGTGACGCGGAAGCGCCTCGCGCGAAGGCTGGACTCGACCAGCGGCAGCGCCGTCCGCGCGTAGATGGCGTGCAACGGCTGAGGTTGGCCAAGCAGCGGCACCAGCGCGTCGTAGTCGCGTGGCAGGGACGCCATGACGCGAAGGAGGTCGGCATTCAGGAACGGCATGTCGCAGGCCACGACGAGGACATGATCGTGAGTCGCCGACGCCAGCGCGGCATGAATCCCTCCGAGCGGGCCCGCGTCGGGGAAGACGTCGATGACATGCCGAAGGGCCGGACTCGGAAGGTCGATGGCGCGGCGGCCGGCATCGACGAGCAGGATCTCTTCGGCGACCGTGGCGACGGTGCGCACGATCGTCTCGAGGACGGTAGGACCGTCCGGGGCAAGCGTGAGTGTTGCCTTGTCCCGGCCCATCCGGCGCGACAGACCGCCCACCAGGATCGCGGCAGTCAGCGGCGGTGTCCCGCTCACGTCGGGGTGTCGTCCGGGAGGAGATAGCCCGCTCCCGCACAGGCGAGACAGCAGGTGCGTCCGTCGCGAACGACCTCCCGCCCGTTGAAGATCTCCTCGCCGCACACCGAGCACATCGTCCGCCGATCCGGACTGGAGACCAGCGATGCGACCGGTAGCGCGAGCCGGACAGGCCGGACGTCCAGCAGGGCGTCCTCCGGCATCCGCTGGTAGCCCAGGAGGTAGGCATGCCAGCGGGATGCGGCCTCCGGGGCGAAGTCGGCGGCGCGCTGGCGAGCGAGCGATGTGGGCCTGATGCGGAACGACTCCCCGGTGGCGGTATCCGCGAAGGTCGCCGCGATCTTTCCCAGGTCGGCGCAGCGGAGGGTGCGATGGCCAAGCCAGCAGCCGGTCGCGACGGAGATGCCATCGGCGAAACAGCCGTCCGTCTCGACGATCGTCAGCAGGCGCTTGTCGTGGATTCCCTGCGGCAAGTCCAGGCGGAGGAGAGTCGCGGCCAGCATGCCCATGCGCACCCCGAGCACCTGGCGCGGACAGAGGTGGCCGTGGAGGGCCGCGCTCTCGGCCAGCAGGTCGTCCAGCAGCCGGAGGGACGGGTGGGTTCCGGTCGCCATCACGCCGGTCCTTCCAGCAGCACCCGTTCCCGTCCGGAGTAGACGTTGCAGCGTTCGCCCCGCAGGAAGCCGATAAGGGTGATCCCGAACCGGCGGGCCGTCTCCACGGCGAGGCTGCTGGGGGCGGATACCGAGGCAACGATGGGTATGCCCGCGACGGCGCTCTTCTGGAGCAGCTCGAAGCTGCTGCGGCCGCTCAGGAGCAGGATGCACCCATGCAGGGGCAGCCGGCCCTCCAGCAGCGCCCACCCGACCAGCTTGTCGAGGGCGTTGTGGCGTCCTACGTCCTCGCGGACGGTGAGCAACGTGCCATCGGCGGTGAAGAGCGCCGCCGCATGCAGGCCGCCTGTCCTGCCGAAGATGCGCTGCGCTTCCCTGAGCGTCTCGGGGAGTTGCCAGAGCGTCTCGATGGCTACCTCCGGCCCGGACGGGACGGCCACGCAGCCGCGTTCCATCAGGGCGTCGAGGCTGGCCCTGCCGCACACGCCGCATGCGCTCGAGGTGAAGACGTGGCGTTCCAGCGGCGCGAGATCGGGCATGACACCGCTCCGGAGCGTCACGTTCACGATGTTGTACTGCTGCTCCGCATCGATATCGGGATCGACGCAGTAGGAGATGCGGGCGATATCGTCCCGCGAGGCAATCACGCCTTCCGCGTGGAGGAAGCCGGCGGCAAGTTCGAAGTCCTGCCCCGGCGTCCGCATCGTCACGGCCAGCGGGCGGCGCTCACCGCCCGCGATGATCCGGATTTCCAGCGGCTCCTCAGTGGCGAGCTCGTCCGGACGCAGGTCGGCATGACCGGCTTCGATCGACAGGACCTGGACGGAGCTCTTGCTTCCGGGGCGGGCGGCAGTGCCATCTCGAACGTCGCGGACGCGCATTCGACCCTCTCCTTCGTGGCGGGCGTGTGGGGAAGTGTGCCACGAATGGGGCGGCCTGGAGCGGGTTGTGCTATCAATGAGTCCTGAACGTCAGCCGGAACCACAGTGCCGTGCGTCACATCCATCCCGTGAAGGGGGCGGATCGTCGTCTCGACTGGAAGGAGGCATCATGGGCAAGGCAGGCCGCCCCCGGAGCAATGCACCGGCGCCAGCGACCGCCGATGACATCCCCGAGGTGGAGCTGTTGTTCGGCCAGGGACGTCCGGACCAGCCCGCCGCCGGGTGCGGACCCGCGACGGACGCCCAGCCTGGCCGTCACGATCACGACGGGCCCGCTGCGGGCTGGGGAGCGGCCCTCAGTGTGGGCAAGGTGCTGGTGGGGCAGCGCCAGCTGGCGCAGGTCCCGCGCATCATGCTGACCATGAACCACGAGGGAACGGGATTCGACTGTCCGGGATGCGCCTGGCCGGACGATCCCCACGTCCAGCTCGACATCTGCGAGAACGGTGTCAAGCACGCGACGTGGGAGATGACGGCGAAGCGGGCCGGGCGCGAGTTCTTCGCGGCGCACACCGTTGCGGAGTTGCAGGGCTGGAGCGATTTCGCGCTGGAGGACCAGGGCCGGCTGACCGAACCGATGGCATGGGACGCTGCGACGGATCGGTACCTGCCGATCGCCTGGGATGACGCCTTTGCCATGATCGGGGGAACGCTGCGCGGACTGTCCTCTGCGGACGAGGCCGCGTTCTACACCTCCGGCCGCTTGAGCAACGAGGCGAGCTTCCTCTTCCAGTGGTTCGGGCGGGAGTTCGGCACGAACAACTTCCCGGACTGTTCCAACATGTGCCATGAGGCGAGTGGGGTGGCCCTGCGGGCCGCGATCGGCACCAACAAGGGCACGGTCGATCTGGAGGACTGGGACAAGGCGGACGCCATCTTCCTGTT
>JBQCJS010000629.1:0-2381 GCA_051952485.1 Thermomicrobiales bacterium
AGTTGAGGACGGAGACCTTGTAGCTCGGGTTCGCCTTCACGAACGAGTCGACCACCGCCTGCACGAGATCGATCTCGGTGCCGGACGTGGCGTTGATCGCCCAGGTGAGTTCGACGGAATCCTGCGCCTGCACGGCGTGGGTCGCGGGGCTGGCGGCCGGCCCGGCGAGGGCGGCCCCACCGAGCGCGGCAGTGGCGGCGGCGCCAACCCCGATGGCGGCGCCGGTGCGCAGCACATCGCGGCGGGTGGACGTGGGTGCGGATGCGGGATTGGATCGGGATGCGGACATCTCATGCCTCCTCGACGGTGTTTCGGCATCGGAGAGATTCGGTTCGGTATGGTCCCAGATCGTGATGCGGTCGTCGTTCGACGCTGAACGGTCCCAGCCCTCGCTGCCGGCCCTGCCTCCTTGCCTGTTCACCGCGCCGCCCATTGCGGGCAACGACGCGCTCGGGGAAGATAGCGATGCACCAGAACGCGGTGATGCGGCGGCCCGGTGCCCTGGGCCGATCACGGGTCCTGACAGCGGATGTCGGGACGGCCGTGGAAGGCCCGCAATGGTTATTGATTATCGATTGACAGCCATCCTACCCGCTCGCGGATGGCTGTCAAGCCCTTTCCGGCACACGATCCGGGCCGGGCGCGACCGACGATGAGGAGGCATGATGGGTGTCCTGGAGAAGTTCTCGCTCGCCGGCAAGACGGCGCTGGTAACCGGCGGCAGCCGGGGCCTTGGCCGCGCGATGGCGCAGGCATTCGGGGAGGCCGGCGCGCAGGTCGCCGTCACCGCCCGCACCCTGGAACCGGCGCAGAAGGCCGCCGCGGACCTGGAGGCGCTCGGCATCCGGGCCCTCGGCGTGACGCTTGAAGTGACCGATCCCGACGATGTCGAGCGCGCCGTCCAGCAGGTGACGGACGACCTCGGCCCCATCGACGTCCTGCTGAACAATGCCGGCATCTCGGTCGGGCACACGGCGCTGGAGGCGGACAACGCCGACTGGACGGCGATCATGGCGACGAATGTCGATGGCGTCTGGCATTGCAGCCGGGCGGTGGCGCGCCGGATGGTGGAGCGCGGCAGCGGGGGCACGATCGTCAACGTCGGCTCGATGTCGGCGGAGATCGTGAACCGCCCCCGCTGGCAGCCGGCCTACCTCGCCTCGAAGGCCGCGGTCCACCAGCTGACCAAGGCGCTGGGGGCGGAATGGGCGCCCTACGGCATCCGCGTGAACGCGATGGCGCCAGGCTATTTCCTCACCGAGATGTCGCCAGTGGACCAGCCGGAGTTCAAGCCCTGGTGCGTCGATCCCGCGCCGATGCAGCGGCACGGCTATCCGGAGGAGCTGGGACCGCTGGCCGTCTTCCTCGCCAGCGATGCCTCCAGCTTCATGACCGGTTCCATCGTGACGATCGACGGCGGCTTCACGCTGTTCTAGCGCGGTTGCCGTTCCGCAAGCGCCAGGCGTTGATCTCCGTGAGCAGCCAGACGACCGCCACGAAGCCGATCAGGATCACCACGCACATCAGCGCCACGCGCGGATAGCCGCCATCGCGCCGGGGATCGAGGAAGGGATAGGGATACCAATCCACGATCGGTCCCCGGATCAGCGTGTACGCGAGGTAGAGCAACGGATAGATCGTCCAGGTGAGCCCCTGCCGCCAGGTGACGCGGTGCGCGAGCGGGACGATGAGGAAATCGAGCAGCATCACCACCGGGATGACCCGGTGCAGGAGGTCGTTCGCCCAGGGAGCGGTCGTCTGGAGCTCCCCCTCCAGCCCCACCAGCAGCGTGTTGTAGATCACCCCCGTCAGGATCATGAAGATCGCGGCGCCCCCACGGATGAGATCCCAGCGCAGGGTCGCGGCGGGAAGCGCGATGGCGCCGATGAGCAGCACCACGGCCGCGATCAGGTTGCTCTGGATGGTGAAGAAGCTGAAGAAGTTGGCCCGTGCGCTGGAAATGTCCAGCAGGTAGGCCGCCGTTCCCAGCACGGCGAGCCCCGCGATCAGCCGATATCCGCGAACCCATGTCGCGGCCTGGTCCGGAATCCCCACAACATCCTCCCGCCACGAGCTGATTCCGGCACCGACGCCCACCGCGCCAGCGCCCATCCCACCCTGGTCCCCGCCCTTGCGCTCCCGAGCGAACTCCGGGTCTGCGCCGTCCAGTGCGAGGCCGTTCGTCCTTGCATCATGACGGCGGAAGCACGCCATTGCAACGGTCCTCCCGGACCATGGGCGCCACGCCGCGCCCGAGCGAGCCGGAGCGACGAAGGCAGTACGGATGGCGCGGCTGGCGGTGGCGGCAGGGGGCACGCAGAAACGCCTCCCCGATTGACGATGTACATCGGGGATGCGTTCTCGGGTCCGGAGCCGCGGCG
>JBQCJS010000630.1:0-2439 GCA_051952485.1 Thermomicrobiales bacterium
CTCGACTGATACGTATCACCAGCGCCGGAGGACCGCATGAATCTCGACGAGTTCCGCTCATCCCCCCTCACTCGCCGCCTCTTCGTCCAGCTCGCTGCCGCTGGGGCCACCGTGGTCGGAGTCGGCATCGCTCCCACGCCCGGCGCCTTTGCGGCTCAGGCCGGCGGCAAGATCACTGTCTGGCTGGACACCACGGGTGGTTCCGATACCGCCCAGTGGCTGATCGATAACACCATCAAGGAGTTCAACGCCCAGGGCGGCGTCCAGGTGGAAGCCACCATGCAGGCCAACGGCTGGACCGCGACCCAGACCGCGCTCGCTGGTGGCGCCGGTCCCGATATCGTGACCACACCGGGCCCCTCGCTCTCCCTGGAACTTGGCAAGGCCGGGCAGATCCTGGCGCTGGACGACTATGCGACCGCGAACGGCTGGGAGGACCGATTCACCGCCTGGGCAATCGATCTCGGCAACGTGGATGGCAAGCTGGTCGCCCTTCCCGCCGAAGTCGAGACCCTGATCCTCTACTACAACAAGACCCTCTTCACCGATCAGGGCTGGACTCCGCCAACCACGATCGATGAGTTGATGGCCCTCTCCCAGACCGTCGCCGATGCCGACATCATCCCCTTCGCCCACACCAATGCCGAATGGAAGGGCACAAACGAATGGTTCGTCGGTGAGTTCCTGAATCACGTTGCCAGACCAGACAAGGTCTACGAAGCCCTGACCGGAACGCTGCCGTGGACCGACCAGGTCTTCGTCGACGCACTCACCCCGCTGGTCGAAATGCAGCAGAACGGCTGGTTCATGGGTGGCCTGGACCGCTACTACACCACGCCGACCGCTGACGCGACCTCCGCGCTCGCCTACGGGGACGCCGCGATGAAGATCGAAGGCACCTGGCTGGTCAACAACGCGAACATCTTCTTCGAGGAATCCGGCCAGGAATGGGACTGGGTACCGATGCCGTCCACAACCGGCGCAGCGATCTTCGATCTCGGCATCGGCTCCACCTACAGCGTGAACGCCAACAGCAAGAACGCCGATGGTGCCGCCAGCTATCTCGACTACTTCTTCTCCGCCGAGGCACAGGCCAAGATGATCGCCGGGGTGGGCATGGCTCCCGCCCCCATCGATATCCCCTCTGACCTGCTCACCGAGATCGATCCGCGACAGGCCCGGATGATCGAGCAGCTCAACAAGGCCTCTTCAGAGGGCGGCTACGGTTACACCACCTGGACCTTCTGGCCTCCGAAGAGCGAGACGATCATCATCGAGGACATCGAGAAGGTCTGGGCCGGCGACATGACGCTGGAAGACTTTCTCGCCAAGCTGAACGACACCTTTGCCCAGGAACTCGCGGCGGGCGATGTTCCCCCGATTCCAGCTCGCCCGCAATAGGTCATGCCGCAGGGCCGGGGCGGCGGCACGATCGGCCGTCGCTCCGGTATCGGCTCTCATCGGGAAACAAGAGGCAAGTGCTCCGTGGTCCAGACGCATTCCACCAGCCCCATGCTTCCGGCACGCGCGCCCGCTTCCTACTCGGAGCCGGCGTTGCGCTTCTGGGAGCGCGCCACCTGGCGGCGCAAGATCGTCCCCTGGCTCTTCGTCCTGCCGATCCTGCTCATCAACATCGGGGTAGTGCTCGGCCCGGCGCTCTCCGCGATCTACTACTCGATGACAGAGTGGACCGGGATCGGGCCGGCCACCTTCACCGGCCTCGACAATTACCGACGCCTCCTGAACGACCCGTCGTTCGGACATGCGTTCCGCAACAACATCATCTGGCTGCTGATGTTCCTCACGGTGCCGATCGCCCTCGCCCTGATCGCCGCCAGCCTGCTCTCCCAGCTCGGACGCGGATCGCTCTTCTACCGGATGACGCTCTTCCTGCCGTATGTACTCCCCAGCGTGGTCGTCGCGGCGATCTGGCGCTCACTGCTGAATCCGGACCGCGGCATCCCGGCCACGCTGACGGACTGGGGCATCCCCGGATTCGACCGCGCGCTCCTCGGTGACAAGGGCACGGTACTCCCGACCATCGCCTTCGTCGACAACTGGCACTTCTGGGGCTTCCTGATGGTGCTCTTCCTCGCCTCGATGCAGAACATCGGACCGGAGCTCTACGAGGCAGCGCGCCTGGACGGCGCATCCCGCTGGCAGGAGTTCCGGGATATCACCATTCCCGGCATCCGTCCCACCCTCGTCTTCATGATCCTGATGACGAGCATCTGGTCATTCCTGACCTTCGACTACATCTGGGTGCTGACGCAGGGTGGTCCGGCAGGCGCCTCCGAAGTACTGGCCGTGCTGGTCTTCAAGAACGCCTTCATGAACCTGGAAGCAGGCTACGCCAGTGCGATCGGCCTCAGCATGAGCTTTTTCGTGGGGATCGTGATCGCGATCTTCATCGTCCTGCGCAAGCGGGGATGGGAGATC
>JBQCJS010000631.1:0-3302 GCA_051952485.1 Thermomicrobiales bacterium
GCCACCCCGATCCGATCGAGGATCGTGCGCTGCACCGAGACGGGGTCGCGACCGGGACTCTGGACATCAACGGCCAGCCACAGGGCGACCAGCTCTCCATCCGCGCCGCCACCCTCCGGCGTGGCGGCATCCAGCGCCCCCGCCAGGGACGATGAGCCGCTCGACCCGAGCACCACCGGCGTGGCTGCCGTCTGCACGTCGTCCCCCACCGCCAGCACCGGCACGAAACTGGCCGCGCCGGTGAACATCTCGCTGATGGTGTAACCGAGTCCATCGAGATCGCCCGGTGTCTGGATCAGCACCCCGACGGGCGTGGCCAGCAGGTCGATCGAGGTGCCCTCCCAGGTCACGACGTCCCGCTGCACCCCGGTTCCCGCCGACAGTTCCTCCGCGACGATCCGGACGCGAACCGTGTGCGTGAGGCCAGCGGCCGGATCGTCCCCGGCAACCGGGGTCGCACCGGCGAGCGGGGTCGCGGACACTGCCGCGGTCCCGGCATCCGGCCCGGCGGTGGGATCGTGGCGGACCCAGCGCGGCCCGTCGGCCACCTCCACCCACATGTGGGCATACACCTCGCTGTCGGGCAGCGTCGGCGGCATCGCGACAGGCAGGACGATCGCCGCTGCCGCCAGCGCCGCGCCGATCGTGTCGACCGCATCCCGGTAGAGCTGCCGCGATCGATCGTAGGCGGGTTCGAGCGAGCCGAGTCCCGGGGGTGGTGTTCCCGTCGGGAGGTTGGCTGGCGGGGAAGGCGTCGCGGCGGGCGTCCCGGCCATGCCGACACCGGCGCCCCCGCCAGCAGCGGTCAGGAGCGCCTGCTGCCTCTCGGCGGAGAGCTCACCGGTCACCACCCGGCAGACGATCTGGGATTCGACCAGCAACGCCGCCAGCAGCAGGGCCTGATCGACCGAATTGCCCGCGCCGCTCCACAGGACGCCGAGCGCACCCCGGAGCGCCCCGGCATAGGGCTCGTAGCGGACGCCCGTCCGCACGAACGCGACGATTCGGTCCAGGTCGTACCCGAGTTCGGCGGCCTTGCCGGCGATCGTCGGCGCGGTCGAGACGTATCCGGTCCCGACCGGAACGGGTGGCGGGGTCGCGGCGATATCGGCCTGAGCGCTCGCGGCGCGACCCATCCCTTTCCGCAGGTCCGCCCCGATTGCGGCCAGCGCACCGCCGGCCACCAGGGCGCCCGCCAGGTGCCGCCGGGTGAGGCGCACCGATCCTGTGGTTGCCGTCTCCCGCTGCGGCTCGTGCCGTCCCGCCATTGCTGCAATCCTCCGCACACACGACACGCCGCCCGCTCACTGCTTCCCAGTGTAGGAACGGCGCGGCCCGTTACCATGCGTAGGACTACCCAATTCCGCTGCGTGCGGAGCGGGCAGGGTTGCGGAATCCCGGGGGGAGATCAGGAGATGAGCGATGTCGCGGAGACGGGCGATCCCAGGAGGGTTTCCGCGACGCTGGCAACGAACCGTGGCTCGCCGCTGGTGAGCAGGCGGAAGTCGCCGACACCCAGGCGATCGCTCAGGGCATTCGCCTCGCCGAGCAGGAACTGCGTGCGCCGCGCGATCGCCAGGCCGCTGTCGATCACCTCGACGTTCTCACCGAGATAGGCCTCGATCTCGGCACGCAGGAAGGGGTAGTGGGTGCATCCCAGCACCACCTCGTCCACCCCGACCTCCACCATCGGATCGAGCAGGGGCTTCAGCGCGGCCTGCACGTCATCCCCGGCGAGCACGCCCGCCTCGACCAGTTCGACCAGTCCGGTCGCGGCCACGGAATGCACCTCCACGCCGTTCGCGAACCGCTCGATCAGCCAGCGCAGGCGTTCCCCGGCGACGGTGCGCGGCGTCGCCAGCACGCCCACCTTGCCCGACTTCGTGCGCTCGACGGCGGGTTTCACCGCGGGTTCGAGCCCGATGAAGGAGACATCGGGAAACGTCTCGCGCAGGTGCCAGATCGCGACCGAACTCGCCGTGTTGCACGCCACGACGATCACCTTCGCGTCGTGCTCCAGCAACAGGCGGGAGATGATCTCGCTGCGTTCGTTGATCTCGCTGGGAGGGCGGGTGCCGTAGGGACAGAATCCGCAATCGGCGTAATAGACAACGTCTTCGTTCGGGAGCAGGTCGCGGATCTCGCGGTAGATGCTCAGGCCACCGAGGCCGGAATCGAAGATACCGATCGGACGCAGGTCACTCATGGGAGGTCGTCTCGAAACAACCACGGCCGCAGCCGGGAAAGGATCACCGCGAGGATCGCTCTCCTCGTTGTTGAGCAGAGCATACCCCGATCCCCGCGCGAACGCACCATTAACCCAGCCGCCACGAGGCCAGGAGCTCCCAGGTCAGGGAATCGCTCCAGTCGTCGGCGTCCCAGTCGTCGCTCAGCACCGCGTAGAGATGCACATATTCCGCGAGGAACCGGCGCGGCCCGACCGGCTCCGCCGCCCGGGCGAAGGCCAGGATCTCGTCGCGCAGCCAGTCGGGCCGGATCGTCTGGGCAAGGGTGATATGCGCCTGGAACCTGTCCGCCGGCCACCTGAAGCGGTCGGCGAGGTCATCGGCGATCAGCGGGGACAACGCCGCGTGCGCGTCGTCGTGAAGCGCCTGCAAGGCGGCGTTCACCCGGCCGTCATCGCCGTGGTGGATGTCCAGTACCACGCTGCGTCCCATCGCGATCGGTCCGTGGTTCTCCACCATGAACGACATTCGCCCGGCCAGCGCGGGCGTCACGGCCGCCGCGAGATCCGGCCACGGCGCGTTCGCCTGGAAGAAGCCGATCGTCGCGTGCGGCATGTACTTCCCCGCCCGCGTCTGGCCGAACTGCCGCCACATCAGCTCGTGCATCGCCGCGACCGCCCGCGACATCGCATATGACGGGCGCAGGTAGAGGCCGAACCGCACGCGCGGATCGCGCGCATCGATGGCTGGAACCGTGCCCTCCACCGGATCAGCCCCCCAGTTTCCAGGAGTGCAGCATCTCCCACGTCAGGGTCTTGCCCCAGTCGCTGGTCCAGTCCTCGCTGCGGAAGGCATAGAGATGGACGTACTCGGCAAGGAACCGGCGCGGCCCGATCGGTTCGGCCTCCTGGATGAAGCGGAAGATCTCGTCGAAGAACTCCGTTCGCGGCAACCCCTGCAACAACGTCAGGTGGGCGAAGAATGCCGGCCCCGACCACTCGACCGGCGTGAAATTGCACTCCGGATGAACGAACGGGGACAGCGCCGCGAACGCGACCTCGTGAAGGCGCTGGATCGCCGGATTCGTCTCCCCGAACTCGTCCTGCTGGACGTTGA
>JBQCJS010000632.1:0-2572 GCA_051952485.1 Thermomicrobiales bacterium
CACGGCGTAGGCGACATCGTCCGCCCAGTCCATAAGGTGGGCTTCCAGCGTCTTCCGGTTCGGCTCGCGCAGGTGCTCGCGCGACCAGGCGAAGGCCGTCGCCTCCGTCCGGTAGGCGCCCCACTTCCAGTAATGCTCCCCCTGCGGATCGTCCGCGCGTAGCCACGGATACTTCGAGGCGGCGGAAAGCGTCGCCCGCGTCAGGTTGAGGCCATCCCGCTCGCGATGGCGGACCAGGAGTTTCGTCAGGATGCGGAACGACTGCGCGTTGCCCTCGAACCCGTCGTGGACGCCATGTTCGATCGTCACCAGCCGGTTCAGCTCACGTTCGGAGATGTGCCCGAAGGGGGGATGTCCGAGGTCGTGGGCCAGGGCGGCGGCCTCCACCACGTCCGGATCGAGGCCGCCGAAGGGCAGCAACGCCTCCGCGCCGTGCTGGTGCAGCAGCCGCTCGGCGAGCGAGCGCCCGATCTGGGCGACCTCCAGGGTGTGCGTCAGCCGGTTGTGAGAGGGGTGACTGCCGGACGGGGAGATCACCTGCGTGATGCCGCTCAGGCGGCGCAGCGCCGAGCTGTAGAGGATGCGGTCGCGGTCGTGGCGCGCGGGGGAGCGCAGGTCCTCATCGGGGGGACTGGCGTGCGTCTCGGGGTAGAACCGGGCCTCGCGGGAGGCGATCGTCGTCACGTCCATCGGGGGATCACGATCCCGGGGTCGGGGCTGGCGGCGCTGGCGTCACCGGCAGGACCAGCCGCAGGTCGCGCGTGAGGCGCACGCGATGCCGGTCCAGCAGGTGCCAGATCGCGGAGCGGATCTCGGGGTTGCGGAACCCGGCGCATTCCAGGTCACGGATCAGGTCGGCCGGGGGGAGCGGACCGTCCGCCGCATGGAGCGCCGCCAGCACCGACTGCTCCGCCTGCCCGAACCCGCCCGGCTCCGCGCCGGTGCTGGTGCCGGAAAACCGCTCGCCGCCCGGCCCGCCCTCGAACGCCACCATCTCTGCCGCCACCGTCAACCTCCCACCGTACGCCACCACCAGTGTACGTACAATAGCATCATGGCGGCCGTCTGTCGTCGCCTGGCGCCGGATTCAGCCCGATGCCGCCTGCCCCGAATCGGGATCGACCATCAGGGACGAGCAATCGACCGCCTCGAAATCACCGCCGCGGATACCGTCCTGGAGCGCGTGGAGGTCGTCGTTGTCCCAGCGGTCGTCCGGCGCCCCGGAGAGGAACCAGTCGCTGCCGTTGTCGGCCAGCAGCGCCCCGTACGTCTTCAGCGCCTGCAGGATGATCCGGTTGGTGGGGGAGAAGCCGCTGGTGTCGATATCGGCCTTCAGGCGGAATCGCTGGCCCATCGGCGGCACGTTCGCGTCCGCCGTCGATCCCGCCTGATGCCGCGCGGGCCAGACGTACTCCTCGCGCGTCGTCGCGGCGGTGATGCGCAGGGCATGCGGGATCACGCCCGCGACGATCTCCTCGTACCGCACCAGGCCTGGCAGGATCGGCAGGCCGGCCGCATCCGCCGAGGTCCATTCCGCTGGCCGCAGGACGTTGGACGTGAGGTCGAAACGGGCGCCGGAGAAGGCCGTCCAGCTGCCGTCGGGTTGCTGGGTCGCGCTGTAGAGCTCCCAGAGCTGGCACGTCCCCTCCTGCACGACGAGCACATGGCGATCCCCCTCCCCGCACGATCCGCCCTCGATCGGCGCGTCCGGCGGGATCGGGTAGGGACCGGGATCGCTTTCCTCCGGCACCTCGAAGCTCACCGCCACCATCGGCTGGTCCGCCGGCACGCGCACGAACGGGATGCCCAGCGGGAAACCATCGTAGAGACCGGCCCCGAAATCCGGATGCAGCCCGGTATCCGCGCCCATGCTCGCGATGTACGCGGCGGAACCCGTCGCGACCGGCAGCGTGTCGACCGGCACATTCCAGGCGTTGTCCGCGGGAAAGAGGGTGCATCCCGCGGGCACCTCCCCGCAGGCCGATTCCTCGCAACCGAGCGAGCATTCGTCGGCCTGCCGCATGCGGGCGGCGGCCATTCCGGTCCTGCCTCGGCCAGCCGTTGAGCCCAGGAGCAGTCCGCCCGCGACTCCGCCCGCAAGGGTCCGGCGGTCGATCCGCCGCGCGATGAACGCCGCCAGCCGGTCGAATCGGGTGGGAAGCGGGGGGATGCTGGTCATGAGTCGTCTCCCGGATTGGCGATGGGACAAGCGGCATGTAACGGACCTGTGCCCGAGTCTAGGGAGCCCACCGCCTGGCGCCAATGGGGAGAACTACGCAGTCGCCGGCCTGCACCCGGAGGAGAGGGCGGCCCTCCACCCCTGCGTGCGACGGACTTCCAGATGCGACTCATTCCCGGATGGCACGTCCCGTGCAACATCCGTGGCGGGAATGCACGTACCGTCCGCTTTCCGGATCGCTCCCACCTTCCATTCCGAGCATCAGGATCGTCCGGGAACGACCCGCCAGTGGCGCGGTCGATCCGGATCGGCTTTCCGCACCCTTCCAAGGAGCCTTGCCCGTGCCCATCCCCGACGCCACCGAACGCATCACCCTCACGATCAACGGTGAGG
>JBQCJS010000633.1:0-14850 GCA_051952485.1 Thermomicrobiales bacterium
GGGGTCGTGTCCGACCGGACGCTTGGCCGCGATCGTCCAGTCGTCCTTACTGAAATGGAAGACCGGCACCAGGTGTGTTGCGTCTTGGAAGGAGGTTTCGATGACCAACACTAACAACGAACCAACCATGGGGATCGCCGAACGGCGGTACCGCACCATCCTGGCGGACCCACCCTGGGACATTGGCCAGAAGGACGGCCGCTACGGCGCCAATCGTCACTACGACGTGATGCCGCTCGACCGCATCAAAGGACTTCCGGTCGCCGATCTTGCCGACGACAACGCCCATCTGTATCTCTGGGTGATCAACGGCGCCCTGCGTGAGGGGATCGAGGTGATGGAAGCCTGGGGGTTTACCTACCGCGCCCCGCTCACGTGGATCAAGCCCCGCTATGGCCTCGGCCAGTACCTGCGCCAGCAGACCGAACACCTGCTGCTCGGCACGCGGGGCAAGGCGCCGGTCAAGTTCCGGGGGCAGGGCACCTGTATGTACGCCCCGCTCCAGGACCATTCCCACAAGCCCGAGGAGCATTACGCCGTGATCGAACGGCTCTCTGACGGGCCATACCTGGAGCTGTTCGCCCGGCGACGCCAGCCAGGCTGGGACGCTTGGGGCAACGAATTGATCGCCGACATCATCATCCCGGGCTACCCGGTGCCCAGCGACAGCCACATCCGGGAGGAATCGCCATGAGCACCGTCATCCCATGCCAGAACCAGACTCACGGAGAGGAGCCATCCCGTGTATCTCCAGAAATCCTTCCTGGCGCGCCTGCTCGGCGCTGCCTGGACGATCCTCGTCGTCGCGGTGCTGCTCTGGGTGGCGGTGAAGCTCCTGCAGGATGTCTGGATCTGGGTCGTCACCTTCGTCGTGGTGGCAGTGCTGCTTCGGATCGCCTTCTGGCTGCGGCGCTTCCGTCGCGACCAGTGGTAGTGGTCGTGGACGTAATGAAGGGAGGCGGGGCATGAGTCGCTCGAAGACGGGCCGCCGCGGACGGCCCCCTCGCCACTACCAGATTCGGGTGCGCACGGAACGCCGCGATCCGATCGACTACGCGGCGTTGGCTCAGGCCGCACTCGAGCAGGCGGCGATGGATCAGCGCCGGGTCGACGAAATCACGACGGCCACGTCGCGGTACCGGCTCGACAACGACACGTCCGATCGCGTCGACCTCCCCGACCACGGTGATGAGGGAGGTCGCTCGTGATCGCCTGGACAGAGGTCCACTGGCCCCGACCGCTGCCAGTTGCGCCGCTGGTTGGGCTCCTCACCCAGCTGGCGAGCGATCACGCGCGCGGTCCACTGGTCTGGGAGGCGCGCGCCGAGGCGGGGAGGATCCGCACTCTCCTCGGCGCCGCCGACCCCGATCTCCGCGAGACGACGCGCCTGCTGACCGAGTTCGTCCCGGGCGCCGCCGTCACGCCGCTCACGACGCCCCGGAAGGAGGCCGACCGCAGTGGCCGCCTCCGCATCCAGCAGCGATCGCTCGCCCTTAACCTGGAGGCCACCGACCAGATGCTGCGCGCCCTGCTCGCGGCGCTGGCCAGCGCGACCGGGAAGGAGGACGTGCTCATCGTGCAGGTCGTGCTCGGCTCGGCGCTCGCTCCGGAGTCGGTGCCCACGTCGATCGAGGACCCGACCCTGACGCTGTGGGACAAGCTGCTCTGGGGATCACGTCCCGCCAGTGGCGAACTCCGCACCCGCATGCGGGACAAACTGGAGCAGTATCGCTTCCGGGCCGTCGTCCGGATCGGCGTCTCTGCCGCTCAGCCGGCCCGCCGGATGATCCTGGTGCAGCGGGTGTTGGCGGCCTTTCGGCAGCTCCAGAGCGGCGGCACCCACGTCGACCTCATCTCGGACCGTCCCGAGACCGTCGACGCGGCAAGGATCCCCCTCCGCCTCCCGCTGCGACTGACGCCCGAGGAGGGGCTCTGCTTCCTCGCCTGGCCGACGGGGAACGACGAACTCCCCGGCGTGCCGTCGCTCCATCCCCGACCGGTCGCCCCGCCCGCCACCTACACGGACGTGCCGGAACGCGCCTTTGCCGTCACGACGGCCCCCGGTCCGGTGCGCCTCATTGGCATCGGCGGGCAGGACGCCTTCCGGCATACCCACATCCTGGGACCGACCGGCGTCGGCAAGAGCACGCTGATGCAGCACCTGATCGAAGCCGACGTTGAGGCAGGACTCTCCGTTGTCCTGATCGACCCCAAGGGCGATCTCGCCACCGACGTGCTCGCCCGCATCCCCGAACGCCGGTGGGCCGACGTGGTCGTGATCGACCCGACCCGACCACGCCCCGTGGGCATCAACCCGCTGGCGACGCGACCGGAGCGGAGTGCCCTTGTCGCCGACGGTCTCCTCGCCACGATGAAGGCGCTGTTCCCGAACGCCTTCGGGCCGCGCACCGCGGATGTCCTGCACGCCTCGCTCCTGACCCTGATGGCTGCCCCCGGTGCCACCCTGGTCCAGCTCCCCACCTTGCTCACCGATGCGTCGTTCCGGCGCCGTCTCACGGCTCGCATCGACGATCCGGTCGGGTTGGGGACCTTCTGGGCGGAGTGGGAGGCGATGAGCACCGGCCAGCAGGCGGCGGCGATCGGACCGGTGATGAGTCGGCTGCGCCAGTTCCTGCTCCGACCGGGGCTGCGTGCCGTGCTCGACCAGCCGGAGCCGAAAGCCCCGCTCGCGGAGGTCTTCACGAAACGGCGGATCGTGATCGTCTCGCTGAACAAGGGATTGCTCGGTGGGCAGTCGGCGACGCTGCTCGGCTGTTTGGTGGTGGGGCAGCTCTGGCAGCTGGCGCTCGCCCAGGCGGCGGTTCCTCCGGAACGGCGGCAGCCGGTCTCCATTTATCTCGATGAAGCGCAGACCTTCCTGCACCTCGACACCGATCTTGGGGAGGCGCTGGAACAATCCCGCTCGCTGCGCGTCGCCTGGCATCTCGCGCACCAGCACCGGCGGCAGATGCCACCCGACCTCCTGGCCGGGATCGATGCCAACACCCGGAACAAGATCGTCTTCACGCTCGAGAGCGCCGACGCCAAGGCGGTGGCGAGCGGCACCGACCTCACGCCGGAGGATTTCACGCAGTTGCCGCCGTATGCGATCTACGCCTCGCTGCTGGCCGGTGGCCGCCAGACCGGCTGGTTCTCCGTCCGCACCCTGCCCCCGACGGCGGCGATCGCCGATCCCGAAGCGGTGATTCGCGAGAGTCTCGCCCGGTACGGCGCCGATCCGGACGATACGACCAAGGGTCTCCCCGGCACGCCTAGAGCGCCTTCGACCCATCAGGGACCAATCCGCGCTGCCCATCCCGACGCGCACGACGCGACAGATGGTGATGCGGAACCGATCGGTCGTCGGCCACGGAAGGAACCCAGGTGAGCCCATACGACATGCCCCGAGGGCGTCCGATCGCCTGGCTGATCGCCCGTCCGGTCGTGTCGGAGGCATACCACCGGCATCGCCGTCGTTTCGGCCGGTTTGCGGGCGACTGGGAGCCGACTATCAGGGGTCATGCCCCTGATCTGTCATTGCCTACCCTGCCTATGGAGAGGAGCTCACTATGACCAGCGCCCAGGTGCACCGGACCGACTTCGACCGCATCGCCGCCCGGCTCAGCGACCGGGACTGGAGCCTGCTCTCCTGGCTCCGCCAGCATCGTTACGCGACGACCGATCAGCTCCGCAGAGTCTTCTTCGTGGAGCACGCCAACTTCGCCGCGGCGACCCACGCCTGCGTGCGGGTGCTCGGACGCCTGGCCACCCAGCGGATCGTGACGCGCCTAGAGCGGCGGGTGGGTGGGGCGCGCCGAGGTTCCTCCGGCTATGTGTGGTGCCTCGACACGATCGGAGACCGACTGACACGGGAGGAGGGCGGGACGCGGCGGCGAGTGCATGAACCATCGCTCGCCTTCCTCGCGCACACGCTGGCCGTCACCGAGACGCACGTCGAGCTGCTGGAGGCGGCCCGCGCGGGGAGCTTCCATGTGAATGCGGTCGAGGTGGAAACGGAAGCCTGGCGAGACTACGTCGGCACTGGCGGCGTCCGCAGCATCCTCAAACCGGACCTGATGGTGACGATCAGCAGCGATGCCTACGACGACCACTGGTACATCGAGGTCGACCTCGGTACGGAGTCGCTGCCCGCCCTGCTGCGGAAGTGTCAGGCGTATGAGGGCTACCGCCGAACCGGACGCGCCCAGGTTGAGCACGGCGTCTTCCCGCGCGTGCTGTGGGTCCTAACAACGCCGGAGCGGGTTGCGACGCTGACGACCGCGATCGCCGGGGTCCCGACGCTGCCGGACCGGTTGTTCGTGGGCATCACGCCCGACACCCTGATCGCCACCCTCCGCGACCCGCCGTAGGCATCCAGTCGGGTTGTCCACAGAGGTGTTGACTATTCCACATCACGACGCGTCTCGACTTCATCCACCAAACGAGCGTCAATAGAAGGACGGGTACGACCATGCGTCGCACCGGAAAGGAGAACATCATGCCATCCCAATCACCGAAAGCCACCCCTTCCCATGCCATTGAGGAGCACCACCGGCTGGGCTCGGTCTCCCGCTTCGAGAGCCTGCTCCGGCTCGAGGACAAGAAGGCCCAGAACACCCCACGGGGGAGCGGCACCGGCTCCGCCGTGCTGTATTTGCGGGTATCGACCCAACGCCAGCTGCACACCGCGATCGACCTCGATCCCGACGGCAACTCCATCGCCACCCAGCGCGAGGCGACCCGGAAGCGCGCCAAGCGCCTGAAGGCGCCGATCGCCAAGGAGTTCGTCGAACCGGGGCATTCGGCTCAGTCCATCGCCAAGCGCCCGGTCTTCCGGGAGTTGCTCCACTACATCGAGGAGCATCCCGAGGTTGGCTACGTGGTCATCTACATGCGCTCGCGGGTCTTCCGCAACCAGACCGATGCCGCGATCACCAAGCGCATCCTCGCCAGCATGGACGTCAAGCTGATCTCGGCGAAGGAGGAGTTCGGCGAGGGGTACATGGCCGACGCGATGGAGGCCATCACCGACATCATGAATGAGGTCCAGGTCCGCCAGAGCGGCGAGGACATCAAGAACAAGATGTTCCACAAGGCGAAGAGCGGTGGCACTACGGGCCGCGCCAAGATCGGCTACCTGAACGTCCGCCGGGAGGTCGATGGCCACCTCATCAATGCGATCGACATTGATCCCAAGCGGGCGCCACTCGTGACCTGGGCATTCGCGCAGTACGCCACCAGCGAGTACAGCCTCACCCGGCTCCAGGAGGAACTGGCTGAACAAGGGCTGACCACCCGTCGGACGGCCAGGTGGGACGAGAAGCCACTGTCCCGCAGCCAGCTCGGGGTCATTCTGCGCGATCCCTACTACCTGGGGATGGTGACCTACAAGGGCCAGGTCTACCCAGGCCGGCACGAGGCCCTGGTGACGCCGGAGGTCTTCGAGCGCGTGCAGCAGGTACTCGATGCCCGGATGCAGCGCACCCAGCGCGATATCACCCACAACCACGTCCTGCGCGGGATGCTTCACTGTGGCCGCTGCCACGCCCAGGGGCGCACCCGCCAATTGGTCTACACCCAAGCCATCAATCGCTACGGCGAGGTGTATGCCTACTATCTCTGCATGGGCAAACAGCGCCACGAATGCGACTTGCCGTATCTCCCCGTCCCGCTGGTCGAAGATGCGGTCCTGCGCGCCGTGGAGCGGCTTCAGCTGTCACCGGACGCGATCGCGACGATGCGGGAGCAGGTGACCGCGCATCTCGATCAGCGGCTCAAGGTGGAACGAGAGGCCCACGCACGGGTTAAGAAGGAACTCGTCGCGCTGGATGGCAAGGAAGAGCGGCTGCTCGATCTCGCCGCCGACGGGACCCTCACCACGGGCAAGGTGCAAGACCGGCTTCGCACGCTCCAGGTGCAGCGCGCGACCTTGACGCAGCGATTGGCGACCACGGCTGAGGTGATCCAGCAGGAATCGTACACGCTGCTCCGCTACCTCGATCTGCTCGAGCGGCCGGGGGCCTTCTACGTGGCAGCCAGTGATACCATAAAGCGACGGCTGCTCCGTGCCTACTTCGCGCAGATCTGGATCGATGACGACGGGCATCTGCTGACCCCAGACACCCAACAACAGGCGCTGGTAGCACAGATCACGGCGGCGGCTCACAGCAGCGCCGCACACGAAAACGGCACCGAGCTAGGGCTCGGTGCCGATGATTCGTCGCCCAACGCCCTGCTTTTTCAACGCGTAGGTTCGAGTAAGGTCAACGTGGTGCCGGGTAAAGGACTCGAACCTTCACGCCCTTGCGGGCACCAGCTCCTAAGGCTGGCGTGTCTGCCATTTCACCAACCCGGCAACGACCGGATCGGCACCGTCCCGCCGCCGCATCCGTCCCCGCAAGTGTAGCCCATCCTCCTGCCCCATCCATCGCCTCCCGATCCCGTATGATGATCCATCGTCACGACGATCGCGACCCCAGCCTCGCGGGGTGGCGTGGCTGGCATCCTGCAGGGATGCGCCCGGTTCGGGCAGGCAGTGGTGGCAGGGAGCGGGAGGTACACCGGATGACGAAGCGGAACCGGACCGGCGGCCGGCCGGGAACGGCACGAACACAGGGACAACCCCGGGGCCGTTGGGCGTCGGCGTGCATCGACCTCGCCATGGCCCTCGTCCTCGTCGCCACCCTCGCCGCCCTCGCGGGGATCGCGCCCGGCTCCGGCACGACGGCGGCATCCCGCCAGGACCCGCCCCCGGCCAACCCGATGAGCCTGACCATCCGTACCCTCGATCCACGTACGGACCTGCGGCTCCCGGGAAACTGCTACATCGTCCTCGGCTTCAGCCAGGAACATTGCGACGACGCGGGGACGGGCAACGTCCACATTGCCGACATCCCGCCCGGCACCTACAGCGTCGAACAGACCCGGGTCACCCCCGGCTTCCTGCGCACGCCGCCCTTCACCGTGACGGTCGCCGCGGAAGGGCCACCGTATCAATGGGCCTACGTCAGCCCGGAGGCCGATCCCGCCGTGACCCCGGCGCCCCTGACGATCCGCATCACCGACCGCCTCACGGGCGAGCCGATCCCCGGTGTCTGCATCGGCCTGGCGGGGACGGCCATCTCGGGCTGCGACGACGACGGCGATGGCACCATCGTCCTCGATGCCGTGCCAGCCGGCGCCTATCACGTCGATCTCCAGGACGCCCCCGCCGGCTACCGGATCGCCTTCACCGCCAGTGCCCCGATCTTCGTCCCGGCCACCACCACGGACCGCCAGCCGCTCGACCTCCCCCTCCGCGACTACGGTGACGCTTCATCCGACTCACCGTAGCCACCCCTTGCGCATGCAGCCTGGCAAGCTGGGCAGGAGGAGTCAGAAAGCGCCTGCTTAGCCGCATCCCGATCGATCGCTCCGTCGTGCATCCCCCCTCTGTCAGACAACCAACCCGGATCTCGCCGTATGCAAGGGACTTCCCCAATCGCGTGGTGTCGTCGATACTGGTGTCGTGGAACACAGGTTCGGCAATAGAATGCGAGCGGGGGAGGCGTGGCGATGCCAGTGCTTGAGCCGTACAAGGATGGACATGGCTACTACATCCGTATCGGATACGGGGAGAGTGGCATAGGAACATGACAGATCGGCCCGGCAGGAGTCAGATGGCTCATGTCCTGCAACCGGTTGCGACCGGATTGGACCTTCAGTCGGGCCGATTTCGAACATCTCAAGGGTCGCGGGCTCATCCTCAATGGAGGTCGCCAGCTTCAACAGCTGCTCGGCCAGGCACCCGTCGCAAAGCCAATCGCCATGAAGCGCACATCAACGCTCATCGGCACCACAAGCGTCAGGACTCGTACGGTGGAATCCGGAGAACTCACCTCAGACGGACGCCCCAAACGCATCCACTACGTCACCCTCGATGCTCCCGCGGTGAGACCGTCGTCCAAGAAGAGCAAGCCCGGTCGCAAGAAACGAAGCCGATAGCGAGCACACCCTGCTCGGCTCATCACGAATCCGGCTGGCCCGTGTGCGTCGCGGAGCCACGAATCCACGGCCTTTCCGAGGATCATACGCACGGCGTGACACATCTCACGGAGAGCCGCCGAAGGACTGGAGCCCTTCGGCGGCAATCGGGACAGGCTGCACCATGGGATGCCGGTCTCGATGCGTGGCCATGGTGGCGCGCACGCTCGATGGTTTGCGGGTCCTGTCGCGCTGCGAATCCGGAGGGCCGACGATGCGGGCAGGGCACTGGTCCAGGTGCTGCCCTCGGGATCATCCGTCGACAATGACTCCCTCCCGGCCCAGCTGCGCCCGCACCTGCGCCGCCGTCCCGGCCGACTCCGCCGCCAGCGCCCGGGCGATCGTCGCCCGCACCGCCTCGTCCGGCTCCGGCGGCAGCGTCGGCACCGAGGGATCGGTGATCGCCTCGATCACCACCGGCCGGTCCGCCGCCAGCGCCTCGTCCCACGCCGCCTCGATCCCGGCCGGGTCCTCCAGCAGGATGCCGCGCAACCCCAGCATCTCCGCATACCGCGCGTAGGGAAACGCCGGGACCCCCTGCGAGGCGTCGAACCGGGCATCCCCCTCCATCGCCCGCTGCTCCCACGTCACGAAGCCGAGATCGCGGTTGTTCAGCACCAGGATCGCCAGCCGGGGATCGTCCCAACGCCGCCAGGTATCGGCCACGGTCAGCAACTCGCTCAGCCCGCTCATCTGCATCGCTCCGTCGCCCAGGAAGGCGAATGCCGGCCGATCCGGATGCGCCAGCTTCGCCGCCAGCGCGTAGGGGAGCGCGCACCCCATCGTCATCAGCGTGCCGGAGACGGAGGCCATCATCCCGGCCCGCATCTGGAGATGCCGCCCGAACCAGACCGTCGAGCTGCCCGAATCCGAGCAGAGGATGGCCCGTTCCGGCAGTTTCGGCGAGAGCGCCGTGAAAAGCCGCTGCGGGTTGATCGGGTTCGCCGGCTCGTTCGCCCGGCTGGCGGCCTCCTCCCGCCAGGCAAGCACGTTCGCCTCGATCCGCTCCCGCCAGGCATGATTCGCCTTCGGGACCAGCAGCGGCAACAGCGCCCGCAACGTCTCCGCGCTGTCGCCCGGCAATCCCGCCTCGATCGGGTAGCGCACGCCGATCGTCCCGGCATCGCGGTCGATCTGCACCCCCCGCGCCTGCCCCGGCTTCGGCAGGAAGGCCACGTAGGGGAAGTTCGTGCCGATCATGAAGAGCGTGTCGCATTCGGCCAGCATCCGGTTGCTCGCCGCCGTGCCCAGCCAGCCCGCCGTCCCGGTCACGAAGGGGATGTCGTCCGGCACCGCCGCCTTCCCGAGCAACGCCTTCGCGATCCCCGCGCCCAGCGTCTCGGCCACGGCCACGACCTCGTCCGTGGCGTGCAGCGCCCCCGCCCCGGCCAGGATCGCCACCCGTTCGCCCGCGTTCAGCACGTCGGCAGCCCGCTGGAGCGCATCGCCCGATGGCGTCATCCGCGCTGGCTCGATGATCGGCGCCGACACCGTCGCGGCGGGTCCGGCCGCCTCCCCGGCGGGGTGGTTCTGCAGGTCGTGCGGCAGGACCACGACGGCAACGGTGCGGCGGGCCATCGCGACCCGGAACGCGCGGTCGATGATGTGGGGGACGGCGGCGGCGCTGGTCGCCATCTCGCAGAAGTCGGCCGCGACATCCCGGAAGAGGGCGAGCGAATCGACCTCCTGCCCGACGTTGCTGCCCTCCGCCATCCGCGACACCTGCCCGACGATCGCCACCACCGGCTGATGGTCCAGCTTGGCGTCGTAGAGGCCGTTCAGGATGTGCACCGCCCCGGGACCCTGCATGGCGACGACCACGCCCGGCTCCCTGCCGCCACTGAATTTGGCGTGCCCGCAGGCCATCAGCGCGGCCGATTCCTCGTGCCGCACCGGGAAGAACTCCGGCTCGCTGCCCGCGCCAGCCCGGTTCAGCGCCCCGAGCAACCCGTTGATCCCCTCGCCGGAGTAGCCGAAGATCCGCCGCACCCCCCAGGCGCGCAGCCGCTCCACCACCGCGTCCCCGACCGTCCGCTCTCCAGTCATGGCCTGTCCCCTCAGCGCTGCCCGGTCCTGCCCGCACCCGGCATCGGCGGCTCGTCCGCCAGCAAGGATACCGGACGCGTCCACGCCCCGACCCATAACAAAGGCGGCCCCGGTTCGGAACGGGGGCCGCCACAGGTATGCCAGAATGGGGACACGCATCGTCAGAGGATGGAGGTCTCCAGCGCCTTCGGTTCCAGGCGCCAGTCCTCGTCCGGTTCGACCGGGATCGGGTCGCCGTCCGGAAGCAGGCACCCGTAGAAGTTGCCGTCCGGATCGCGCAGGAGCAGGTGCATGGGGTCGTCGCATCGCTCGCCGACGACGAAGAACTCGGCGGGCTGGGAGGCCACGGCGAAGGGGAGGTGGGCGTGCCCTGGGCGATGATCGGAGAAGGAGGGGAGGGAGAACACGGGAGTTGCCTTCCGTTTCAACGCGACTGGCCGCTGCTTCTCCTATGCAGGGGTGATGCCACAGCTTCCGGCCCCCTCTCCCATCTCCCCGACCCGGCGCGGCAGCACGGGGGGCATGGACCGTGCGTCATCGGCTGTCTCCCACCGCCGGCCCCGACACCGTTCGGCACGACCGCGCGACCCGGGTCACACCCCTCCGATTCGTCTCGGCACCCCCACCAAGGAGTCCCCATGAAAGCCGTCACCTGGCATGGCAAGCGCGATGTCCGCGTCGACACCGTTCCCGATCCCACGATCCAAGACCCGCTGGATGCCATCATCCGCATCACGAGCACCGGGCTCTGCGGCTCCGATCTCCACCTCTACGAGGTCATGGCCCCGTTCATGGGGCAGGGCGATATCCTCGGCCACGAGCCGATGGGCATCGTCGAGGAGGTCGGTTCCGGCGTCACCAACCTGAAGCCGGGCGATCGTGTGGTCATCCCCTTCCAGATCGCCTGCGGCCACTGCTACATGTGCGAACAGGGCCTGCAGACGCAATGCGAGACCACCCAGGTCCGCGTGCACGACAAGGGCGCGGCCCTCTTCGGCTATACGAAGCTCTACGGCGAGGTGCCCGGCGGCCAGGCGGAGTTCCTCCGTGTCCCGCACGCCGACTACACGCACATCCTCGTGCCGGAATCGGACGCCCCGGACGATCGCTTCGTCTACCTCTCCGATGTCCTGCCCACCGCCTGGCAGGCGGTCGAATACGCCAACGTGCCGGAAGGCGGCACCCTGCTGGTGCTCGGTCTCGGCCCGATCGGCGACATGAGCACGCGGATCGCCCAGCACCGGGGCTACCGCGTGATCGCGACCGACCTCGTGCCGGAGCGGCTGGAACGGGCAAAGGCGCGTGGCATCGAGGTCTACGACGTCCGCGAGCACGATATCCCGGAGCTGGTGCGCGGCCTGACGGATGGGCGCGGTCCCGATTCCGTGATCGATGCGGTCGGCATGGAGGCCCACGGCGCGCCGTTCGGCAAGCTGGCGCAGGAGATGAGCGGCCTGCTCCCGAAGGCCATCGCCTCGAAGATGATGCAGCGGGTGGGCGTCGACCGCCTCAGCGCGCTCTACATGGGCATCGATGCCGTGCGGCGCGGCGGCACGCTCTCCATCATCGGCGTCTACGGCGGCCAGACCGACCCGTTGCCGATGTTCACGCTCTTCGACAAGCAGATCCAGCTGCGGATGGGCCAGGCCAACGTGAAGCGGTGGGCGCCCGACATCCTGCCCCTGCTCACCGGCAGCGACGACCCGCTCGGCGTCGACGAGTTCGCGACGCACCGCGTTCCCCTGGCCGAAGCCCCGCACGCCTACGAGATGTTCCAGAAGAAGGAGGACGGCGCGATCAAGGTCCTCTTCCAGCCGTAGGGCCGCCCTCCGAACGGTCACTTCCAGCACGACGTCCCGGATCACGTCGGAGGGCGGGACCGATGAGCCATTGCCCCGCGAGGGCGGTGGGGTCGTGCAGCACGGCGCGAGACGCCATGCTCAGTGGACCGACTCGCCTAACGTGTCCTGTTCCCGCCTGGTCGGGCCGCCATGAAGGCCGCAGCGCGACGGGCCATCCACCCCACAAAGTGGTTCGGCCGGACTGCCGGGCGATTCGGTCGAACCACTTCGTAGGGCGAACCCTCGCAGTGGTTGCTGCGGCCGGTGGTTCGCCGACCGACTTCGCACAAGACACGTGGGGCTTGACGCCCCACTGAGCGCAGCGAAGGACCCCCGCGAAGGTCCCGTCTGGCGGCATCGCGATGGGCGAGCCCGTCGCTCGGGAATCAGCCTTCGGTCGATGGCGCGCCCCCTTCGCACTGGGGCGATCGCCCTGCCAGAGTGACCGCATCCCGGCGGGCCGGACGCGGTACCATCCCGCCAGCACCTGTCCGCCCCTCCGCCGGAATGGAGTCCTCCCGTGACCGCATCCACCCCCGTCCCCGCCATCGACCCCACCCTCCGCGATCTCTCCATCGCCTATCTCCAGACCCTCCTGCGCATCGACACCATCAACCTCCCCGGCAACGAACGCGCCGCCTGCGACGCCATCGCCGCCATCCTCGACGCCGAGGGCATCGGCTACGAAATCGTCGATTCGGCGCCGGGCCGCGCCAGCATCGTCGCCCGCCTCCCGGCCGCGCACGCGACGGCCCGGCCGGTCCTGCTGATGGGCCACGTCGATGTCGTCAGCGTCGAACGAGACAAGTGGGAGCGCGATCCCTTCGGCGGCGAGCTCGTGAACGGCTACCTCTGGGGACGCGGCGCGCTGGACATGAAGAGCCAGGTGGCCGGCGAACTCGCCGCCCTCGTGCTGCTGAAGCGCTCCGGCGTCGCGCTGGACCGCGACATCATCCTCGCGGCCTTCGCCGACGAGGAGGCCGGTGGCGCGTTCGGCGCCGAGTACGTCTGGACGCACCGGCCCGACCTGCTGGATGCCGAATACGGCATCAACGAAGGTGGGGGATCGGTGATGCAGGTGGAGGATGCACGCTTCTACCTCTGCCAGGCGGGCGAGAAGGGGGCCTCCCGCCTCCGCATCACCACCAGCGCCGCGCCGGGTCACGCCTCGGTGCCGCTGGACGATACCGCCATGACCCGCATGGGCGAGGTGCTGGTGAAACTGGCCGCCTGGCGCGGGACGATGAAGCTCACCGCGCCGGTGCGGCTGATGCTGGAGGGCATCGCCGAGGCGGACGCGATCAGCGATGCGACCAGCATGAAGATCCGCAACATCCTCGCCGCCCCGGACCCGCAATGGGAGCAGGTGGCGGCCTTGCCGATCGGCGAGCTGGACCTGCTGAGCCTCCGCGCGGCCACGCATGACACCGCCGTGCCCACCATCATCCACGGCGGCCAGCTGATCAACGTGATCCCCTCCGAGGTGGTGCTGGACGTCGATGGCCGCCTGCTGCCGGGCAGCGATCCCGAGGCCTTCCGCGCCGAGATCGCGGCCTGGCTGGGCGACCTGGCCACGGTGGCCCTCACGAGCCGCGAGACGGGCGTCGCCGCCGATCCGGCTTCGCCCTTCTTCGAGGCGATCAAGGCAACGATGGCCGCCCTGCAACCGGGCATCGGCGTGATTCCTTACCTCGTCTCCGGCGGCACCGATGCGCCGCTGCTGCCGGGCGTGAAGATCTACGGCTTCTTCCCCTTCCTGCCCACCGAGCGGATGGCCGAATACGACCCGCTCGTCCACGGTCACAACGAGCGCATCCACGTGGACGACCTCGCCTTCGGGGCGCAGTTCGTCCACGATCTCGTCCTGCGCGTCTGTGCCGCGTAGCAGGAGCCGGAAAAGGCCCCATCGGTCATCCTCGATGGATGCCCGGTGGGGCCGTCGTCTGCCTGCGCGTCCCGGCGCACCGGATCAGCGCACGCCGACGATCTGCCGTTCGGGAGCGATGAGCGCCACCACCCGGTCCAGATCCCGGGAGTAGGGGCTGCCGGTATACGTCATCGCGATGCGGTCGATGATCTCCCAGGCAGCATCGCCTTCCAGCCATTCGACAACGGTCCCGCGAATCGCGATCGGCACGAACGGGTTGTCCTCGGGCGCGATGGAGAGCGCCACGCGGGGATCGCGGCGGAGGTTCTGCGCCTTCAGCGACTGCGGCCCGGTGAAGACCGCGATCGCATCGCCGTGCGTGCCCACGAACACCGGGACAACATGCGGCGACCCATCGGCGAGCACCGTGGCGAGGTGGGCGATGGACGTGCCATCGAGGGCGCGGCGGACATCAGGATCGATCATGGTGTGCTCCTCCATCGGCGATGGCAGACACGTTCTGTAGACATAAAATAAAGGCCGGGCCCGTCGCTCAGCGCAGTACCTCGTAGTGCAGGTGGGTGACGCCGGGCGCCGGGATCGCCTCGATCAGGCGCAGCGCGATGTGGCGCGGAAGCTCGTGGAAGAGGGGACGGCCCGCCCCCAGCAGCACCGGCACCTGATGCAGGATCAGTTCATCCACCAGGCCGGCGTTCAGCGCCTCGGTGAGGACGACGCCCCCCATCAGGCCGACATCCTTGCCCCCGGCGGCCTCCTTCGCCACCGCGATCGCATCCTCGATCCCGGTCGTGACCAGGCGCTGGCGTCCTCCCATCTGCGGCACCGGACGGTGGCTGAGGACGACCAGCGCGGCGGTCGGGTGGGGGGCGCCCACATCGCCGAACCGCTCCGAGTCGTCGTAGGTGGTGCGTCCGGCGAGGCTCGCGCCGATCCGTCCCGCGAGCGCATCGAACACCCGCGCGCTCTCGGCGCTCAGCCTGAAGCCATCGAAGATGCCGCTGGGGGTGTCGCCCTGGAAATACCAGTCGAACAGCTGGCCCCCATCGCCCAGTC
>JBQCJS010000634.1:0-2726 GCA_051952485.1 Thermomicrobiales bacterium
AGGACATCGACCTGCACGGGATCGACCGGCGGCTCCGGGATCTCACGCGGCGAGGACATGAAGAAGGGACGGGAGAGGTCGATGTTCTCCAGCTCGATGCGGTCGATGCCTTCGAGCACCACCTGGAGGTTGCCGTCCTGCTGCCGCTCGACCGAGAGAATGCTGGCGAGCGTGCCGAAGCGGAAGAGGTCGGCGGCGGTGGGGTCCTCGGCGCCGGTGTCCTTGTACGAGGTGACCGCGATCATCTTGTTGCCGAGCATCGCCTCCTCGACCGCGTGGATCGAGCGGTGGCGAAGCAGGAGCATGCTGATGACATTGCGCGGGAAAACCACGACGTTCTTCAGTGGCAGCACCGGCATGCGACCGCCATTGCGCATGCGGCCGGAACTGACTGGCAGATCGTCATGTTGTCGCATGGGACAACTCTCCTCGACAGTGGAACCGGGGAACCGGGTGGGCTCGAGCGGTGCATGGATCGAACGTTCACAGGGGCTTCCGACGCGACCGCCTGGCCACGAAACGGGCAGGACATGGCGACGCGCTGCCGGTGGACGATCGGCTGGGCCTCATCATACCGCAGCAGGCCGATGCCTGCATGGGCCGGTCCGGATCAATCGGCCCCGAACGGTGCGTTCGTTCGCGGGTATCGGCGGTGTGGGCGATGCAGGTCAGTGAATGACGTCCGCGATGGCGTCAATCAGCGTCCGGGCGGCCAGGTCGACATCGTCGGTCAGCAGCACGAGGTCACGATCGGAGGGGGAGACCATGCCGCCGCCGATCTGGACGTTCACCACCCAGTCGAGCAGGCCGCTCCAGAATCCCGTGCCGTAGAGCACGATCGGGGTGCGCGTGAGCTTGCCGGTCTGCATCAGGGTCAGGATCTCGAAGAACTCGTCCAGCGTGCCATAGCCACCGGGGAAGAAGACGAACCCCTGCGCGTACTTGGCGAACATCGTCTTGCGCACGAAGAAGTAGCGGAACTGGAGGGAGCGGTTCACCCAGCCGTTGTTGCCGGTCTCGAAGGGCAGTTCGATCCCGACGCCCACGGAGGCGCCGCCGGCCTCGTCGGCGCCCTTGTTCGATGCCTCCATGATGCCAGGGCCGCCGCCGGTGATGTCGGCGATGCCGGCCTCGGCGAGGCGGGCGGAAAGCGCCTCGGCGGCGAGACAGGCGGGGTGGTCGAGCGGCAGCCGGGCGGAGCCGAAGATGGAGACGGCGGGGCCGAGATCGGCCAGCTCGTCGAAGCCGGAGACGAATTCGCCCAGGATGCGGAGCACGCGCCACTGGTCGGTGTGCGTGAACTCGGCGGCGCGCTCGCGGTCGGTCTCGGTCCAGCGCTGTAAACGCTGGTCCTGGGTCTCCCGGGTGTGGGGCGAGGTGGCGGGGCGGGTCCGGGAGGGACGGGGCGGCAGTTGCTCGGGCATGGAGGCTCCTTGGGATTCGCGAACGCTCTGGCGAGGATACTCCAGCAGGGATGCGCGGCACGACCGCCCGTCCAGCGGCTCGCAGGACGCGACCGGGTACAATCCCGGCGGCTGCGCTGGCGGCTGCGCTGGCGGTTGCATGGAGTGGCTTCGGGCAAGCGCATTCCCCATGCAATGATGAGCAGGACAGGCAGGAGTGGACGCGGTGCCGGGAACGAGGCGGATGGGACGGAACGGACGGGCGCGCTGCGGGCGGGTGATCCTGATCGGCGCGCTCGTGCTGGCGGCGCTTGCCGGGTGTGGCGGCTCGGGTAGCACCGCTGCCCCGACGCCGACAGCGACGGTCCCGGTGCCCACGGCAACGACCCCGGCGACTCCGGTGCCGCGGATCGTCCTGGGCCAGGTCGTCTTCTCGGCGGATATCGATGCCGCGACGGGTGGTCCCGCTGTGCCCGCCACGACGCTGGGTCGCGCCACGCCCACGATCCACGCCTTCGTGCAGGCGAGCGCGCTGCCCGCGGGGACGACGATCCGGGCGGACTGGTCGATCAATGGCGTGGCGGTGCCGACCCTGATGCAGGAGATCACCGTGGGGTCGGAGCGTCCCGCTGGCTGGATCGAGGTGCACCTGACGCTGAGCGACGGCCAGCCGTGGCCGAGCGGAACCTTGGGCGTGACGATCACCGTCGATGGCAGCGCCAACGTGTCGGGCTCGGTGCTGCTCAGCGGGTTCTAGCGGTTCCGGTCCCCCTCTCTTGCTCCCATGCTGACACCTTCATGCGGCAACGGTATGATGCGGCGATCTTCACCGTCGTCACGAACCATGTCATGCCCCGGCGCACCGGGGCGGAGAAGGGTGAGCGCCATGACCTTGCCGGAGCACCGGAAGCAGCGGAACTGGGGTCCTCGGGTCCACGACATCGTCTGGCATGGCATTCCCACGGTGGTGATGGAGAACGAGCTGCTGCGCGTCTCCATCCTCGCCGGCAAGGGCACCGATATCGTCGAGCTGCTCTACAAGCCGCGCGACCTCGACTTCGCGTGGCTGACGCCGGGCGGCATCCGCAACCCGCTCGCCTACCTGCCCTCCTCTCCGGATGGGATGCCCTTCTCCGAGTTCTACCCCGGTGGCTGGCAGGAAATCTTCCCCCACGGCGGGGTGCCCGGCGCCTCCAACGGGACGACCTTCGGCCAGCATGCCGAGGTCTACGCCCTGCCGTGGGATGCCGAGGTCGTGCGCGACGACGAGGCGGGTGTCTCGATCCGCTTCACGGTCTTCGGGCATCGCACGCCGGTCCGCAT
>JBQCJS010000635.1:0-10233 GCA_051952485.1 Thermomicrobiales bacterium
AGCCGGATCTCATTCTCGCCGATCCCTATCTCGACGAGATCAGCGCCGACCTCTACCAGACCCTGAGCGCGATCGCGCCGGTCGTTGCCCCGAGCCTCTACGAGGCGACGGATATCGCTGGCCTCCAGCGCTGGGAATACGAGCAGCTGATCTACGGGCACGCGCTCGGCAAGACGGAGGAATCGAAGCAGCTGGCCTACGACCTGCGCGACCGCGCCGCCGCGATCGAGCCGACCCTCGGCGCGAACGCCGGGGCCAGCGTGATCGTCTTCCGCCCGCAGCCGGAATTCGCCGTGGTCATGGCCCAGCGCTGGATCAGCGGCGTCATGCTCACCTGGTCCGGCCTGGCGGGCACGCCCTTCACGGAAGAGCTGGAGCCACCCCACAGCGGCGACAGCGTCGGGTTGGAGCGGCTGAACCTGCTCGATGCCGACTGGCTCTTCGCAGCGCTGCGCAACGCCGAGATGGCGGCGGAACTGGAGGTCTACAAGGAGAACCCGATCTTCCAGACCGTCCCCGCCGCCCAGTCGGGCCAGATCGCGTCCGTGCCGGGCGACCTCTGGAGCGGAGCGATCGGCATCCTGGCCGGTCACGCGATGCTGGACGACATCGAGCGCATTCTCGTACGCGGCGAACTGGAGGCGACGCCCGCCGGGTGATGCCTTGCCGTCCCGCCAGCCACCGGGTACCATGACGAAAGCAAGGCCTTCCCACGCGAAGACCGACGCCTGACAAGCAAATCCCGTATTCACCGCCGGCATGTGGTCATGCCGGCGGTGTTCTGTCTCAGATCGTGCATTAGCCGGGGATTCCCGCCGCGAGATACCGAGCCCAGCCTCGCGGCAAGCGACCGCTACCCCACGCCATGAGTCCCGGCTAAACCCTTCCCGCACCCCCGCCCCGGATATCGCCATGACCGCCGCATCGTCCATGAACCATCCGCAACCCCATCCATCCGGGAAATCCGCCCGGGCGCGATCGCTCACGCGCTTCGCCTGGCTCTCCATCGCGGCGGCGATCGTCACCATCACCATGAAGATGACCGCCTGGAAGCTCACCGGCTCCGTCGGCCTGCTCTCCGATGCCCTGGAATCGATCGTCAACCTCGTGGCGGCGGTCGCGGCGCTGATTGCCCTGCACGTCGCCGAACAGGAACCGGACGAGGATCATGCCTACGGCCACGGCAAGGCGGAGTACTTCGCCAGCGGGCTGGAAGGAATGCTGGTCGTCGTCGCGGCGGCGACGATCGCGTGGGCGGCGATCCCGCGCCTCTTCGCGCCGGTCGGGATCGAGAGCGCCGGGATCGGGATCGCGGTGTCGCTGGTGGCCTCGCTCATCAACCTGCTGGTCGCCATGCGCCTCCTCCGCGCGGCACGGGAGTATCGCTCCATCACGCTGGAAGCCGATGGCAAGCACCTGATCACCGATGTCTGGACCTCGGTGGGCGTCGTGATCGGCATCGGCGCGGTGGCGCTCACCGGCTGGCACCGGCTGGACCCGATCATCGCGCTGGTGGTGGCCGCGAACATCGTCTGGACGGGCTACCAGCTGATGCGCCGCTCCATGCTCGGCCTGCTCGATACCGCCATCCCGGCGGACGAACTCGCCGTCATCAACGAGATCCTGTCCCGCTACCGCACGACCGAGGGCGTGGAGACCCATGCCCTGCGCACCCGGCAGGCGGCCTCCCGCCGCTTCGTCTCCCTGCACGTCCTGGTCCCGAACTGGTGGTCGGTGGAGCACGGGCACGAGCTGGTCGAGCACATCGAGCACGACATCCGCGCGGCGCTCCCTGGCACGACGGTGTTCACCCACCTCGAACCGATCGACGACCCCTCGTCCTGGGCGGACGAGGGCCTCGATGGCAGCGGCGCGGCGTCGGACCCCGGTCCCGCGTCCGGGGACCGCGAGATGCACACGAGCCATCACCTGGCGCCCCGCGCGCTCGCAGCCATCACCGGGCAGCTGATCGCGGGCATGCCGGCACTGGCAGTGGCCATTGCCACGCGCGGGCCGCGCCATCGTCAGGCCCGCGCCTGACACCACGAAGGCGGCAGTAGGGCATACTCGTCGTGCCCTGTGGGACGGGCGTGCTGGACCCGGGATGCGCGCAGGAAGGTCGTCATGCCGCCAATGCCACCAGCCTCACGGATCGCTCGCCTCGCATCGACCGAACTCGCCAGCCCGGTCCGCAAGCAGGCGTGGATCGGCATCGCGGCGGCCCTCGGGATGACGACGGTGAAGTTCCTCGCCTGGCGCGTGACCGGTTCGGTCGGCTTCTATTCGGACATGCTGGAATCGCTGACCACCGTGATCGGCGCCGGCATCGCGGTGGCGGCGGTTCGCGTGGCGGGACGGGCGCCGGATGCCCGGCACGCCTTCGGTCATGCGAAGGCGGAGTACTTCGCCAGCCTGATCGATGCGATCCTCATCTTCGTGACCACGGTCCTGATCCTGACGTCGGCGATCGACCGCCTGCACCACCCGCAACCGGTCCAGAACGGCTGGTACGGCATCGTCCTGGCGCTCGGGTCCAGCCTCTTCTCGATCTACTTCGCGCGGCGCCTCTTCACGCTCGCTCACATCGAGCGGTCGATCTCGCTGGAGGCGGAAGCCCGCCACCTGATCGTCTCCGCCGCCGTCTCGCTCGGGGTGGTGGCGGGGGTCATCCTCACAGTGCTCACCGGATGGCAACGACTGGACCCGATCATCGCGCTCGGTGTGGGCATCGCCGCCGGACTGACGGGAATCGTCATCCTCGCCGATTCGCTGCAGGGCCTGATGGACAGCCAGGTCGAACCCGACTCGCTGGCCGGCATCCAGCGCGTCCTCGCCGAGGACGCGGCGGCGCTCGGCATCAGCCTGCTCGGCATCCGCACCCGCGCGTCCGGTTCGGAGGACTTCGTGGAGGTCACGGTCGCGATGCCGGCCACCTGGAGCGTCCATGAGGCGCGGGCCGCGATCTCCCGGCTGGAACGCGATCTTGCCGCGCTCCAGCCGGGCCGTCACGTCACCGTGGTGCTCGGCGAGGCGGCGTCCGCGGTCAGCGCGTGACCAGGATGCGGACCGTCCGCGCGGGCAACTCCAGGATCACCCCGCCATCGTGGACCTCCGCCACGACATCCGAATCGAGCGCATCGCCGAGCACCGTGCCATCCGGCAGGTCCACCGCCGCCCGAACCGTGGCAGGGCCGTAGGCGACGTTCAGCGCGACAAGCGCGGATTCCCCCTCGACCTGCCGCAGGTAGGCCAGTTGCTCCGACGCAACGAACGCCTCCGTGAAATCGCCATCCAGCAGGGCCGGATGCCCGGCGCGGACGCTGGCGAGGCGGGCGATCCACCCTTCCAGTTCCGGCGCCGCCTTCGCTCCCTCCGGCACCGGCATCGCGAAGGCCGGGCGCAACGGGCCGTCATCCCAGCCGTCCCGCTTCCTGCCCGCGTAGCCCCACTCGCTCGCATAGTAGACCGAGGGAATGCCCGGCATCGTGAAGAGCATCGCGTGGAGCGGGTAGAGATCGGCGGGATCGCGCAGCAGGCTCGCCACCCGGTCGACATCGTGGTTGTCCACGAAGTTGTAGAGCGGCAGGCCGCGGTAGATACCCTCCGGCCCGAACTCGCGGTTCAGCGCGTGGGCGATCTCGAACAGGTTGCGGTCGTTCAGGCTCGAATGGAGCCCCTTGAACGCCTGGTAGTTCGTCACCGAATCGAGCATCCCCGGGCCGACCCACGCCGTGTAGTCGCCATGAACGACCTCACCGACGAGGAAGCAATCGGGGTTCTCCTCCCGGCACACGGCAGCGAGCTCGCGCAGGAAGGCCTTGTCCATCACGTCGGCGGCATCGAGGCGCAGGCCATCGATCCCGAACTCCCGGAACCAGAAGCGCACCGTCTCGAAGATCCAGGCGCGAACCTCCGGATTCCCGAGATTCAGCTTCGCCAGTTCGTAGTGGAAGCTCCAGCCTTCGTACATGAAGGGATCGCCGGCCGGGCTCCGCTGCCCGAAGCGGACGTTGGCGAACCAGTCGCGATACGGCGAGGATTCCAGCCGCTCGCGCAGGTCGCGGAAGGGCGCGGCATCGCGGGAGACATGGTTCAGCACGCCATCGAGGATCACGCGAATGCCCTGCGCGTGCCAGCTCGCGACGAGGTCCTTCAGGTCCTCGTTCGTGCCCAGGCGCCGGTCGACGGTCCGGTAGTCGAGCGTGTCGTACCCGTGGGTGACGGATTCGAAGACGGGCCCGAGGTAGACGGCATTGGCGCCGAGCGACCGGATGTGCGGTCCCCAGGCGGCGAGGCCGGGCAGGCGCGAGACGACAGGAGCGTCCGGCGTGTTCTGGCGCGGGGCATCGAGCAGCCCGAGGGGGTAGATATGGTAGAAGACGGACTCCCGGCTCCAATGACGATCGCCATCGGCAATGAGGGGACGGGGAGCCGGCAACGTGGCGAGCGCCATGGCTGCACTCCTTGGCATGATGAACGGGAATCGGACGACGATGAGCGGACGATGGCCTCCCGCGACGGCAGGGCCGTCAGCTGTAGATGCCGTAGATGAGATGGCGGATTAGGTAGAGGATGGCGGTATCGTCCAGCGTGATCTCGCCACGGGCGGCGAGGCGCAGGTGGATCGTCATCATGGCGATCAGGGTCTCGGCGGCGAGCCGCTGCTTGCCCCGGATCGCGCCCTGGTCGAGCGCGGCGCGGTCGAAGAGGTCCACGACGAGCGAGCGTTCGCGATCCAGCCGTTCCAGGAGGATGCGGGTCGCGCGGTCGTCGTGCGCGGTCAGTTCCGCCCCGAGGACCATCCAGTAGAGCTGCGGGTTGGCCGTCCCGAAATCGAAGACGGCGCGGATGACCCGGCTCAGGGAACGCTGGAGGTCGCCCTCGTAGGTCGCGGCGACGGCGAGATCATCCAGGAAGGGATCGAATTGTTCGCGCAGCAATGCCTCCAGGACGCCCTGCTTGCTGCCGAAGTAGTGGTAGAGCGTCGGCTTGGTCACCCCGGCGGCCGTGGCGAGTTCCTCGACCCCCACGCCGTTGTAGCCGCGATCGGCGAAGAGGGCGAGCGCCCGCTCCTGGATCAGTTCGCGCTTGCTCGGCGACGGTGATGGTGGGATGGTCGCCAGGGCGACCGCTTCGTCAGGCATGCCGGGTGGATACTCGAGCGGTGAGATGCAGACGGATGCCAGTGCACCCCGTCACCGGCATCCGTCCCGAAGGAGGCGATCCGGCACCCGCAGTATACCGATCGGTATAGCAATGTCAAGCGGGAACGATCGCGCCGCCCGCACGCCTACAGCCAGTTCGCCCGTTTCACCAGCGCCCAGATCAGCACCGCGACGCCCAGCATCAGCCCGAGCGCGAAGAGATAGCCATACTTCCAGTCCAGTTCGGGCATCCCATCGAAGTTCATGCCATAGATGCCGGCGATCATCGTCGGCCCGAAGAGGATGGCGGCCCAGGCGGAGATCTTCTTGACCTCGTCGTTCTGGCGGAGCGACGCCTCCGTCATCGCCTTCATCTCCTCGTTCTGCTGGATGCTCACCACGGCGATGTTCACCGAGAGGATGTTCTGGAGGAGTTCCCGGAACCCCGCCACCTGCTCCTGGATCTGGATGGCGTGGTCCAGCACGTCGCGCAGGTAGCGTTGCATCTCCAGCGTGACGCCGTATTTCTCCGACCCCGCGATGAGGCCGTTCAGCATGCCGACCAGCGGCTTCGTCGCCCGCTGGAACTCGATCACCTCGCGGGCCAGCTCGTACGTGCGGCGGCTGACCCCCGGATTGCCGCCGAAGACCTGGACCTCGATCTCGTCGATGTCGTTCTCCAGGCCGCGCACCACCGGGCCGTAGTCGTCCACCACCCGGTCGAGCACCGCATAGAGGATGGCTTCCGGGCCGCTGGCGAGCATCTCCGGGTCGTGTTCGAGGCGCTGGCGGGCCCGGCTGAGTTCGGAACCATCGCCGTGGCGGACGGTGATCACGAAATCGGGGCCGACGAAGACGTGCAGCTCCCCGAACTCCACCGTCTCCGACGTATCGTCGTAGCGGGCGGCGCTGAGCACGACGAACAGGGTATTGCCATATCGCTCCAGCTTCGGGCGCTGGTGCGCGAGCACGGCATCCTCGATCGCCAGCTCATGCAGGTCGAACTCCCTGGCGATCAGCGTGAACTCGGCCTCGGTCGGCTTGTAGAGGCCAATCCAGGCGACGCCGCCGATCTCCTGGCACGCCTGGTAGAGCCCCGCCATCGGGGGAGTGTTCGGCATGCGCTTGCCATCGAGGTAGATGGCGCTGTCGACGATCATGGGTGGCTCCAGGCAAGGGCGAATTCACATCCGACGCAACGATACACGAGCGCCGATGCCGCCGGAAGTTCGTGAACGAATCGTGAACCGGCGCTCCGGGGCCAGGCGGCCCCATGCGGCTGGCGCCATCCGGATCATGGCCAGGCAACGCCCCTGTGCAGCGGCCTGCGGATCGTGTATCGTTCGCACCAGGACCGCAAGGAGTGTACGTACTCCGCGTCACCCGGCGACGGGCCGGTCCTCCATCATCTGACTACGAGCGCATCGTAGGACCCACGGGCCGCCCGCGCGTACCGGGGGAGGGAAGGCTGGGGCGAGGTGGTCCGGATCACTCCGGGCCGCCTCGCTTCATCGATCGGGGTTCCCCGGCAGCGGGGCGGGGCGTGCGCTACGATTCCCCCGATCGGGGCGCGCTTGCGACGATGGGCGCCCACACCCCGTCCAGGAGCCGCAGCCGCCATGTCCCTCGACACCTCCCCAGCATCCCGCCCCACCCCCACCTCCCGTCCCGCTGTCGCCCAGGACCCCGACGAGCGGTTCGACCTCGTCACCGCCGCAGGCAGGCCGCTCGGCACCTCCAAGCGCCGTGCCGATGTCCACCGCGACGGCGACTGGCATCGGTCCATCCACGTCTGGATCCACGGCATCCTGGAGGGCGAACCCTTCCTGCTCTTCCAGCGGCGCGGTTTCGACAAGGACACGTGGCCCGGCGTGCTCGACGCCACCGCCGCCGGGCATCTCGCCGCCGGGGAAACCGTGCCCGATGCCTTCCGGGAGATCGAGGAGGAACTCGGCATCGCCCCCGCCCCGGAACGGCTGCGCTGGATCGGCACCCGCGTCTGCGCGAACGAGCAGGCGCCGGCCACGCTCGACCGCGAGCTCCAGGAAGTCTTCCTCCTGCGGGAGGACGCCCCCCTCACCGCCTACCATCCGAACCCCGCCGAGGTCGATGCCCTGGTGCGGCTGCCGCTGGCGGCGGCGCTCGATTTCCTGGGCGGATTCCACGATCGGGTGGAGGGCGAGTCGCTCTGCGTGCGAACCGGCGCGTGCTCGGCGGTGACGATCACCGCGAACGACTTCGTGCCGACCATCATCGACCGCTACTACTACCGGATCGCCATCGCCATCGCCGCCGTGCTGCGCGGGGACCGCCACATCGCGGTGTAGGGCGACACCGGCAGTTCGACGGCGCGCCGTATACTCGAAAGACGAGAGGAGCGCCCATGAACCGCCACAGCCGCTCGACAGACACGAGGCCACGACCAGGGACAGCAGTCACGCAGGCGCGGCGCGGTTCGCTCCTCCGGCGGGCCATCCCGCTGCTCGCCATTCTCCTCGGCCTGGTCCTCCCCCTGCTCGGCCCCGGGACGCACACCGGCGCGGCGCAAACCCAATCCTCCCGCGTCGATGAACTCACGATCAACGGCACCGTCACCGGCGTGACGCGCGATGTGGTGGAACGCGCCATCGGCCAGGCGGAAGGCGACGGCGCCGAGATGCTCCTGATCTCCCTGCGCAGCGCCGGTGGTAACGAATCCGCCGCCAATGGCATCGCCAGCGCCATCGGGGAGAGCCACGTACCCGTCGTCGTCTGGGTTCCGGCGGGAGGCCGTGTCCAGGGCGCGGCGGTCCGCATCCTGGTCGCCGCGCCCGTCGCGGCGATGGCTCCGGACGCCACCATCCGCGACACGTCGCAGCTCGGCGACGCCTCGGCAGGCAGCGCGTCCGACCGCGAGGTGGTGAACACGCTCACCTCGCTCGCCACGGAGCGGGGCCGCGCGACCGACTGGATCGCCGGCTCGACCGCCAACGACTTCGCGCTCACCGGCGACGAGGCCCTGGCCGCGAAGGCGATCGACCTCGTCGCGGCGGAACGCGGTCCGTTGCTCGCCGCCCTCGATGGACGAGGCGTGACGGTGACGGGGCAACACGTCACCCTCGCAACCCAGAGCACGGACATCGTCGTCATCGAGCCGACGGCATGGGAACGCCTCCGGGCCTTCATCACCTCGCCGTCGGTGGCGTATGTCCTGCTCTGCTTCGGGGTGCTGGGGATCTTCCTCGAACTCGCCAGCCCGGGCGGATTCGTCGCCGGGAGCATCGGCCTCGTCTGCCTGGCGATCGGCGCCTACGCCTTCAGCCAGCTCCCGGTGAACGGCCTCGGCCTCGGACTGATGGCGCTCGCCTTCCTCCTGCTCGGCGTCGATCTCTTCGTCTCGTCCTTCGGCGTGCTGACGCTCGGCGGGCTCGCCTCGTTCATCGCCGGATCGTACCTGGTGATCGACACCGACATCGTCGGCTACGATCCCGTCGCCCGCCCGGTCATCTGGACAGCGGCGGCGCTCGTGATCGCGCTGGCGTTGCTGGTCGGCTGGACAGCGCTCGGGTCGTTCCGGCAGAAACCGCAGACCGGGCGGAAGGCGATGCTCGGCGAGATCGGCACCGTGCGGGAGGCGTTGCAGCCGAATGGCATGATCTTCCTGCGCGGCGAACTCTGGCAGGCCACCCTCGGACCGGATGCCGGCACGACCACCCTGCCGGTCGGCGCCCAGGTCGAAGTCACCGCCGTCGACGGCCTGCTGCTCACCGTGATTCCGGCGAGCGCGGAGGCCATTGCCGCCTACGCGCGGCGCATCGCCCCGGCGGACGCCCGCCGGGTGTTGCCGGTGACGGGCGGGGTGGGCGACCTGCCACGCCGCCAGGGCCCCGGCACGTAGACCCTTCGCGCTTCAGGGACCCGTCGCTCGGCCGGGTGCCGGCCGCGCATGAAAGGACATCGCATTCATGGGCATTCTCATCGGCCTGGTCGTCGTCATCATCATCTTTCTGCTGATCGTCCTCTTCGCCTCGATCAAGGTCGTGCAGGAGTACGAACGCGGCGTCGTCTTCCGGCTCGGACGCCTCGCTGGCGCACGCGGGCCGGGCCTGATCCTGCTGGTGCCGTTCATCGAGCGCATGCAGAAGGTCGACCTGCGCACCGTGACGATGGACATCCCGGCACAGGAAGTGATTACCCAGGACAACGTGACGATCCGCGTCAACGCCGTCGCCTACTTCCGCGTGATCGACCCGAACATCGCGGTCGTGAATGTCGCCGATTACATCCGCGCCACCTCGCAAATCGCGCAGACGACGCTCCGCAGCGTGCTCGGCCAGTCCGCGCTGGACGACCTGCTGGCCGAGCGCGAGAAGATCAACCAGCAGCTGGCCCAGATCATCGACGACCAGACCGAGCCGTGGGGCGTGAAGGTCAGCATCGTCGAGGTGAAGGATGTCGAGCTGCCGACATCGATGCAGCGCGCGATGGCTCGCCAGGCCGAGGCCGAGCGCGAGAAGCGGGCGAAGATCATCCACGCCGAAGGCGAGTTCCAGTCGAGCCAGCAGCTGGCGGAGGCCGCGAACGTCATCAGCCGCGACCCGGCTGCCATCCAGTTGCGCTACCTGCAGACGCTGAACGAGATCGGCGCGGAGAACGCCACCACGATCGTCTTCCCGGTGCCGGTCGATGTGATCAGCGCCTTCATGGGCCTCGCCGGCACGGCGAGTGGGGGTGGTGGTTCTCGCGGTCCGGCGGCCGATGCCCCGCTGCCGGCCACGGCGCCCCGCCCGGCGGACGCGCCGGAGTCGATCGCCGGTTCGGACGATGCCGAGGACGTGGAGACGGACGGCATCGCCGGGGACTCGACGCAGAACTTCGACCCCATGACGGGAGAGCCACTGCGGCAGCCATCGGAGCTGATTCCCGGCCTCGAAGGGGCGCCCGCGCCGCGCCGCACGCCGACCTCGCTCGCCTGATCCCGACGATCCGTCCCCCGGGGGCCCTCGCGGTGCCCCGGGCCCCGGAAAGGAACCACGGGACGTACCAAATTAGTTATTATAGAACATATTGAAAAATAAAAAAAATTATATATTTTCTCCTTGAAACTTGT
>JBQCJS010000636.1:0-2291 GCA_051952485.1 Thermomicrobiales bacterium
TAGGTCACGAAGGCCGTTAAGACGAATCCCAGGTACATCAGCGGCAGCCCGAGCAGCGCGACGATGAGCAGCAGGCGCGGGCTGTCGGCCGCCACCGAGCCCACCGCCGCCGCGATATAGGCGAGGATCGCCAGCCCAAGCCCCAGCGACAGGGCATGGGCGGGGCTCCTCCCTTCCCGGCGCATCAGCACGATCCCGTTCACGACCAGGACCGCCGCGAGCACCAGCACCGACGCCAGCGCGATCCCCAGCACGCCGAGGATGATCCACTCCGCCGTCAGGTCACCGGGATCGTCGACGGTCGTGGTCTGGTCCAGCAACACGCCAAGCAGCGTCAGGCCCGCCAGCGATATTCCGGCGAGCAACAACACGCCCGTCCGCAGCGTGCGCGCATCCCACCACGCACTGGCCCCCGCCAATGCCAGCAACACCAGGCTCGGCCCCCACACCCACATCGCGTCGTGTCCCCCATCGTGCGCTGGAACGCGCTCGCCCATCGTCGTTGGCCGCGCCCTCGGTGGGTCTCTCTGGCGGGATATCCGGCCGCCCTGTAAGATCGCCCCAGCAGTCAGCATAGGCCCACTCACCGGAAGCTAGTATGGTGGAGAACCTCCATGTCCGTATCCGAGCGTGATCTCAAGAACCGGGTTGCCCTCGTCACCGGCGCCGCACGCGGTATCGGTCGCGCCATCGCGGTCCGCCTCGCCGCCGATGGCGCCCGGGTGGTGGTCGCCGACATCGACGAAACGCAGGCGACCGCGACCGCCGCGGAGATCGGGGATGCGGCGGTCGGTATCCGGCTCGACGTGACCTCGAAGGAGAGCTGGACCGCCGCGCTGGCCGCCGTGGAGCAGCGGTGGGAGCCGCTGTCGATCCTGGTGAACTGCGCGGGCATCGCGGGCCGCGCCGCGCCGATGTGGGAATACAGCGTCGAGGAATGGCGACAGGTGATCGATATCGACCTGAACGGTGTCTTCCTCGGGTGCCATTCCGCCGTGCCGGCCATGATCGAACGCGGGTACGGGCGGATCGTGAACATCGCCTCCATCGCGGGCAAGGAGGGCAACCCGAACGCCGGCGCCTACTCCGCCGCGAAGGCCGGCGTGATCGGGCTCACCAAGTCCCTGGCGAAGGAGCTGGCGACGCAGGGGATCATCGTGAACGCGGTCACCCCGGCGGTGATAGCCACCGAGATCCTGCAGCAACTCACCGACGAGCACATTGCCTACATGACGGCCCGCATCCCGATGGGCCGCGTCGGGCAGCCGGAGGAAGTGGCGGCGCTGGTGGCGTTCCTGTGCTCGGACGACGTGACGTTCTCGACGGGCGCCGTCTTCGACATCTCCGGGGGCCGCGCAACGTACTGATCCGTACGGAGTTCGCCATGACCGAGCGCGATGTCGGGCGCCACCTCGCGACCGATGTCTTCCTCCAGAACGTCTTCCAGGTTGAACGAGGAAGAATGGTCCGCTTTACCCGCCAGATCGAGGTCTTGTACGAGGGTACGTGGTACCCCGTGGTTCGGTGCGATACGGCCCACGGCGAAGCGCACCTCGACTACCTGACCCCTGACGGGGAGGAATACAACAAGACTTGGCTCGGTGTCACGGCTCCGTACAATGCCATCCATGCCAGAATGGTCCAGGAGTTCACTACGACCTACCAGGCTCATATCCGCCGCTGGTTCCGGCAGAAAGGGTTGCGATCATGAGCGCGCCTGCCTACCACCCTGACCCCTCCATCGATCTCGGTCCGCCGATTGCTCCTGTCGATCCCTACATCCTCTTCTGCGAAGACCTCATCTATGACGAGCGTGGCTTTCCCCAGATGACCGATCCGGAGCGCATCCCGGTCTGGGAGGTCCGGTTCAAGGATGACGATGACGATCGCGTGCCGGACATCGAGACCCGGCGCACGAAGGCCTACCTCGTGGGCTGGGAGCTTCGCAAGGACCATCCGACGCTTCCCCAGCGCGGCTAGCGGGAAGGCGTCGCGGGCAAGGTGTGAATCACGCAGACGGGCGGCCCGCATTGGGCCGCCCATCTGCATGGACGCTTTTCGAACCGGCCGCTACCCGAAGCGCTGCTCCACCGGAACGTAGGGCACGTCGTACCCGAAGTAGCCCGGGCCGACCAGCTCCAGGCCGGCGGCGGACCGCCAGCGACCATCGCAGGGAATGCCGATCACCACGACCCGGAATCCGTAGCGCAGGTCCTCCGTCGTGATCGGCTCGCCCGTCTCGGCATCGAGCATCGTGATCAGGTCCGGCACCGTCACCAGCACCTCGTCTT
>JBQCJS010000637.1:0-14293 GCA_051952485.1 Thermomicrobiales bacterium
AGTCGGCCCCTACAGACGACCGAATCGCCTGCCGATCCGGCCGGACCACGTCGTAGGGCGAACCCTTGGACCACTGGTTCGCCGCCCACCGGCACATGCGACACGCTGGGCCTGACGATCCATTGAGCGTATTCGGGGATCGCTGCATGCCACAGAACGATCCGCTCACTCCTCGTTCCTCGGTCCTCACTCCTACCCTCCCTGGATCACGGTCTGGCGGTATGCCCGCGACCAGATGAGCCGGATCACGAAGACCAGCGCCACCGCCCATCCGGCCTGCAGCAGCAGTGCCGGGCCGATGCTGCCCATGGCGGGATTGCCCACGTAGATCGAGACGGGGATGTAGGCGATCGCCTGGAAGGGCAGGAGCTGCACGATAGCCCGGAAGATATCCGGCATGAACCAGAGCGGGATCAGTGCCCCCGTCGCGAAGTTGCCGATGAGCCGGTACATCATCTTGAACCCGGTCATCTCCAGCGTCCAGAACCCGACCAGGCCGATGATCATGTTCAGTTCCACTGCCACGATCCAGGCGATCGCCAGGCTCGCGACGTAGGCGATGCCGGCCTCCACCGTCGCGGGCGGGCGCAGCTCCCCGAAGATGAACGCCACCGGCAGGGCGACGGCCAGCATGGGCAGCAGGCCGACCATCTGGCCCAGCGCGCCCGCCACCAGCTGGAAGGGATAGGGAAGGGGCCGGTTCAGGTCGAAGCCGATCTGCCCCTCCCGGATGCGCTCCTCGATCTCCTGGTCCACCTCCGGCGTCAGGAAACGCAGCTGGAGGTTCGCGATGGTCAGGTAGACGAGCATCTGCTGGATGCTGACGCCGTCCACCTCCGTGCGGTCGCCGTAGGCCGCCTTCCAGAGGATCGTCAGGAGGTAGATCGTGATGCCGGTCAGCACGATCCCCATCACGACGTTGATGCGGTACATGTACGCCCGCCGGACCGTCATCCGCGCGACCTCGAGGATCGCCTCGCGGTTGCGGCCCAGGCTGCCCAGCCGGCCCCGGGGAGCTGCCTGGGCGCTCATGCGTGGACCTCGCCCTGCTCCACGATCTCGCGGACGACGCCTTCCAGGTCGGGTTCGATGATGGAGATGTCGGAGACGGCGCGCTGGCCGATCACGGCGGTGATGATGTCGGTGACGGCGATGCGCTCCGGGTCGAAATGCAGCAGCAGGCGGGTATCCGTCTGCTCGTCGATCTCCACGCCATCGAGGTGCAGGCTGACCTCCGCCGCTGGTTCATCCCCCGGCTGGAGCGTGATGTCGAGCACGCGCCACGGTGCATAGCGGCGCTTCAGCTCGCTCACGGAGCCGTCGTAGAGCACGGTCCCCTTGTCGATGAAGACGATCCGCTTGCAGAGCCGCTCCACATCGGCGAGGTCGTGGGTGGTGAGGATGATCGTCGTCCCGAGTTCGCGGTTGACCTCCTCCACGAACTGCCGCGTCCGCTCCTTGGCGACCACATCGAGGCCCACGGTCGGCTCGTCCAAGTAAAGGATGCGCGGCTCGTAGAGCATGGCGGCGGCGAGGTCGCCTCGCATCCGCTGGCCGAGGCTGAGCTGCCGCACCGGCGTCTGGAGGAAGCCGCCGATGCCCAGCTGGTCCACCAGGCGGTCGAGGTTCTTGCGGAATCGCTCGGGTTCGACGCGGTAGAGCTTGCCGATCAGCTTCAGCGAATCCATCAGGGGCAGGTCCCACCAGAGCTGGGTGCGTTGCCCGAAGACGACGCCGATGGCGAGGGCATTCTGTTCCCGATCCTGCCAGGGCACGCGACCATCGACCAGGATCTCGCCGCCGGAGGGGACGAGGATGCCGGAGAGCATCTTGATCGTGGTGCTCTTGCCCGCCCCGTTGGAGCCGAGATAGCCGACGAGTTCGCCTTCGTCGATGCTGAAGGAGACATCGTTGACGGCGCGGGTGGTGATGTATTGCCGGGTGAGGAGGGATCGAAGTCCGCCGAACGCGCCGTCGATCCGCTTTGGACGCTGGAATTCCTTGACGAGATGGTCGACCTGGATGATTGGCACGAGGGGCATGTCCCGGAGGTGGAAGGCGGACGCGCGGCGCGGGCGCGTCGTGACGCGCCCGGCAAGGTCTGCGAGATATACCCGCGTGGCCGCAGGGTGTCAATGGGCAGCCGGCCGGGGAGGGCCGCGTCACACGCGGAGGCGGGAGGGCATCTCGCCCTCCCGCCTCCGTCCGGGTGCCCGATGACCGGCGCTTATCCGACCGGGGTCGCCTCCGGAGACGCCACCGGCGTCGCCGACTGCGCCGCGCCCGGTTCCGGCTGGAAGATCACGCCGCAGGCGATGCGCCCGCCGCTCTCGCCGGAAGGATCGGTGTGCATGTCGTCCGCGTGCTCGTGAATCAACAGCGACGAGCCGTCGGCATCGGCGAGCGAGTTCTTGTCGCCGGGATAGAGCGAGATCCGGGTGGATGTCGTCTGGAGCAGGAACGATCCATCGTCCTTCACCGTCAGGTTCCCGAGGTCACCGGCGTGGCTGTTCGGGTCGTCCGGCGCGCCGTGGACGCCATTCTCCGGGTTGAAGTGGCCGCCGGCCGAATCGAACGGCGGGTCCGTCTTCGGATCGCAGACGCCTGCCTCGTGGATATGGAGGCCATGCTCCCCCGGGGTCAGGCCGCTGTTCTCGGCGTTGGCCACCGTGATCTGGACCTCCGCGCCGGGAGCTTCCTGCGTGAGGCGCGCGACCCCGACCACGTTGTTGTCGACCCCGATCAAGGTGAGCGTGACCTGCACGGGTTCGACGACGGTCGGCGTCGCTTCGGCTGCCGGGGAGGCGGCAGGCGTGGAATCCTGGGCCAGGGCGAGTGAGGCGTTGCCGAATCCGAAGGCGAGCGAGGTGACGAGCGCCCCGCCGACTGCGATCCGGCGGAACGGATGGAGACCGGAGGATGAGGACATGAGACCTCCTGGGGGTGATGCGCGGCCTGTGCGGCAGCCGCGCTGCAAACGGGCCATCCGGCATCTGCTGGCGACCGGGACATGGGCGGGCTGCCCCACATCCGATGCGACGGGTCAGCATGTGTTGTGCCACCCGCTGTCCTGCCCTTCGAACGGGCTAGCCGCGCGAGCCTCGCTCCATGATGACATGGCGCGGGAATCCGGCCAGGTCGTGAATGGTGCGGACCGACGCCTCGGGGAAGGCCTGGCGCAGGAGCGTTTCGACGGCCCCGGTCTGCGACGGGTCGAGTTCGAGTCCCGCCGCCCCGGTGGGGGTGAGCACACGCGGCAGGTCGGCGACGAGTTCGCGCACGAGGTCGAGGCCGTCCGCGCCGCCATCGAGCGCCATGCGGGGTTCGGCATCGAGGTCGGGATTCTCCGCGATCTGGTCCGGGGTGAGGTAGGGCAGGTTGGCCAGGACGAGATCGATTTCGCCAGTCGTCTCGCTGAGGAGGGACTGCTCCACGACCACGATCCGGTCGACGATGCCGCGCCCCGCGTGGATCTGCCGGTTGCGCTGCATCATGGCGAGCGCCTCCGGAGAGGCATCCGACGCCACGACGATGCTCCGGGATGCCGGCGAGATCGCGGCGGCGAGGCTGATCGCGATTGCCCCGGACCCGGTGCCGACATCGACGATCGCGGCGTCGGGGTGCCGACTCAGCCATTCCATCGCCCATTCGACCAGCAGCTCCGTCTCCGGACGCGGTACGAGGACGCTGGCATTGACGGCGAACGGCATCCCCATGAACTCGCGCATCCCGACGAGGTAGGCGACTGGCTCACCGGCGATCCGGCGGGCGAGCAGCGCCTCGTACGGGGCGACGATAGCCGTCGGGGCTTGCTCCGGGAGTCGCAGGAACAGCCCGGTGCGGTCCGTGTTCAGGACGTAGCGCAGCAGCACCTCGGCATCGAGCCGGGCGGTGTCGATCCCGGCGCTGGCGAGGCGATCCGCGCCCACGCGCAGGAGATCCTGAAGGGTGCCGGGGAGGTTCATTCGGCCACCACCGTCGCGGCCGGCATGGCGCGGCGATAGCGTCCCGTCGTGAGTTCGAAGGCATATTCGTCGTAGAACGCCATGCCCGATTCGCGGGCACGACGGAGTTCGGCCTCGATGTCGTAGGGCACATGCACGAGGTTGATCGCCAGGGATGCCCCGGTCGATTCGAGGATGGCATAGGCGGCCATCGTCAGGTCGAGCGGGTTGCCCACGCTGCCGGCGTTGAACAGGATCTTCCCGTGAAACGTCCGGATGTAACTCGTATGGATGTCGCCATACCCGACGACATCCGGCACGAAATCGGGATCGGTGTGCTCGGTCGTCTCGAACATCGCCAGTTTCGGCCCGTCCTCGCCACCCTGGTGCACGCGGTGGAAGACACCCTGCGGAGAGGCGTGGAGCAGGCGTATTCGTCTGCCACCGAGCACGAAGTCACAGGCGAAGGGGAGGGACCCCAGCCAGGCGAGCCGGTCCGGCCCGAGCTTCTCCTGCTCCGGGGTCGCCCAGTCCGCACCGGCGACGGTCGCCAGCGCCTCGTCCCAGTTGCCCCGGACGTTGACCTCGCAGACCTCCTGGCAGAGGTCCACCGCCGCGGCACCGTCGGGTCCCTTCCCGGCGAGGTCGCCCAGGTTGACGATGCGGGAGATGCCCCGGCGCTCGATGTCCGTGAGGACGGCGCGGAGGGCGGTCATGTTGCCGTGGATGTCGGAGATGACGGCGATGCGTTCCAAGCAGGACCCCTCGACGCACGGTGGCCGGTCCGGCGCCTAACGCGGGACGGCGAACGTGAGATCGGTATGGATGAAGTCGTCGCCGACGAAGAGCAGCGGCTCGTCGGTCTGCTTCGCGAGGGCGTAGGCGAAGCAGTCCCCGAAGTTGAGCCGCGCAGGGTGCCCGATCCCCCGGCCGTAGCGGGCATACGCCTCGCGGGCGATCTCCACCTGCGCGAGGGTGACCGGCTCGATAGCCAGTCCCACCCGGGACATGGTGTCCTCGAGAATGGGCAACGCCCGTGGACCTCCGCGCCGGTCAATGACTGTCCACGTCTCCAGCAGGTTTGCTGCCGAAATTCGCGGAGATCTGGACTGGCTGAGGGCCATGCTCAGGATGTCTGAACCATCCTCGTTGAGCGCGATGGCTACGAGTGCCGATGAATCGACAATCACGCGGGCAGCCCATCTTCCCCATAGAGGTCTTCAATGGCGAAAGGAGGTGCATCCTTCATCAGTTCTCTCAGCTTTTCAGCATTCTCGTTGATGATCGCGATCACCTCGGCCCGCTCCTCGGGCGTTCGGGCGTTCGCGAGGGTCAGCATCTCTCGCTCGTCCTCGGCGGGTGGAGCGGGCTCGACCTGCACCGTCACCACCTGTCCGGGCTTCCCATCCGGGATGCGCACCTGTCCATCGGGGCCGACGACCAGCCGGTATGTCTGCATGTGTATCTCGCTTTCACGTCCCCGGCCGGGAGGCTCCGGCTCAGGCGGGAGGCGTCGTTGCCCGACGCGGTGCACCTGCCATTCCACCACAACGACGACCAGCACGCCTGCTCTGAGCCTTGCGGCGAGGCTTAGGCCAAGGGGCATTGGCCATCACAGCCAGCCTCGGCGCTACGCTGCCTGTGGACGGACCAGGTCCCGCAACAGCGCGGTCGCGGGCATGTCGGGAATGGTCGCGAGATCGACCGTCGATGCGTCCAGGATCTCGAGGCCCACCGGCTCCCCCTCGGCATCGACGTCAAGATACACCGAGTCCGAGAGCGCGATCGTTTCGTCGATCGGCTTTGCGGTGAGCCGGAGGTAGAGCGCGTTCGCCTCTCGATCGTAGGTCAATGTCGGACTCATCGCTTTCCTCGCAGTCGCACGACCGTCACGACACGTGCTGTCGTTCCCTCTTCAACGATGACGATACGGTACCGTCCGGACTCGATAATCCAGCTTCCGGACTTGCCTGGACGCCCTTCGCCATGGCGCAAGGCGAACTCCACGTCATCGTGGCGGATGTGCCGTTCGGCCATCCGCTCCTGTGCATGAACGGTATAGACGATCTTCGAAGATAGGCACCCAGGGCTCCCCTTACGCCCTTCCCACCTGGAATCGGCCTGTCCTGAATGCCGGATTGGGAACACACGCCCCGGAAGGACTGGCCGACGAGACAACCCGGAAGCGCATTGGCTCCATGTGTGGCCTACCGCTCATGCCTTGCTTTCACGTCCCCGGCCGGGAGGCTCCGGCTCAGGCGGGGATCGCGTCCTCCACCAGGCCGGCCTCGACCAGGCGCTCCGCCTCGTCCGCCGCGAGGAGGTCGTCCACCAACCCGTCCAGCTCGCCGTTCAGCACCGCCGGGATGTTGCTCAGGTTCTTCCTGATCCGGTGATCCGTGATCCGGTCCTGCGGGAAGTTGTAGGTGCGGATCTTCTCGCTGCGCTCCCCGGACCCGATCTGGGCGCGGCGGGCGTCGCCGCGCTCGCCCGCCAGCCGGGTCTGCTCGATGTCGTAGAGTCGTGAGCGGAGGACCGTCATCGCCTTCAGCTTGTTCTTCAGCTGGCTCTTCTCGTCCTGGCACGTCACGACGAGGTTCGTCGGCAGGTGCGTGATGCGCACCGCCGAATCCGTCGTGTTCACGCTCTGGCCGCCATTGCCGGACGAGCGGTAGACGTCGATCTTGAGGTCCTTCTCGTCGATCTGGATGTCAACCTCTTCCGCTTCCGGCAGCACGGCGACACTGGCCGTGCTGGTGTGGATGCGGCCCTGGCTCTCGGTGGCCGGCACGCGCTGCACGCGGTGGACGCCGCTCTCGTAGCGGAGGTAGCTGTAGGCGCCCTTGCCGCGCACCTCGAAGATCACCTCGCGGAAGCCGCCACCGTCCGTCTCGGTGGCGGAGAGGATCTCCACCTTCCAGTGCATCTTCTCGGCGTAGCGCGTGTACATGCGGAAGAGGTCGGCAGCGAACAGGGCCGCCTCGTCGCCACCGGTGCCGGCGCGAACTTCGACGATCACGTTCTTCTCGTCGTTCGGGTCCTTTGGCACCAGCAGGCGGCGGATCGCGCCCTCGGCCTCCTCGGCCTCGGCGCGGAGGGTCTTCAGTTCCTCCTGCGCGAGGTCGGCAAGCTCCTTGTCGCTGTCGGCAGCCATCTGGGCCGCCTCGTCCATCTGGTTCTCGATCTCGCGATAGCGTCGCCAGGTGGCCACGATCTCGTCCATGTCGGCGCGCTCCCGCCCAAGGTCCATCAGGCGCTCGGGATCGGTGGCGACGGCGGGATCGGCCATCAGGTGATCGAGTTCGGTGTAGCGCCGTTCCATCTCATCGAGGTTGGCGCGGAAGGTATCGAGGGAAGTGGTGGTTGCCACGGGGTGCTCTCCGGAGTCGTCGCTCGTCGGAAGCAGCCGGCAGGAGAGCGCAGCGAGCGAGGACGGTGCAATGACAATGATCGTGGGGGCAGGATGCGAACGGTATCAGGCGCCGCGACCGCCGACATGCGGTGGTGGTCAAGCGGACAGCGTTTCATCCCACAAGTATATACGGATGCCTGTGGCCGGGAGATGCACGGCCATGCCGCCGCGATCCCGTTCCGCGGGGCGGGATGGGCTACTCCCCGACCTCGGCGAAGAGGACCGCGCCCGTCCCGAATGCGGCCAGGAGCACCGTCCCCAGCAGGACGAACAATCGCGCCCTCGGCGTCCGCGCCGCCAGGTAGGCGAATGCCACCACGCTGGCCAGCATTGCCGCCAGGAGCACCAGCGACACCGCCACCACGATGTTCGCGCTATCCCATCCCGCCACGATTCCTCCTCCGTCCATCATCCGAGCTGCCTCCGATGATAGCGCGGGTAAACCCTGGGAGGTGGGGCAGGACCGGTTGGTCAGTGTTCATCACTAAAGAGCCATTGCGTCTTTTGTGAACTTCGTGCTATCGTGACGGCATCGCAACCAGATCAACGCCCGCCGGTGCCGTCCTCCGCATCCGAGGAATCCGTATGTCCTCACGCCGCGTCACCATCGACGATATTGCCCGGGAGAGTGGCGCGTCGCCCACGACGGTGTCGCTCGTCCTGCGTGACAAGCCGGGCATCGGGGCGGACACGCGCGATCGGGTGCTGTCCGCGGCGGAAGCCCTCGGCTACCGGCGACGCCCCTCCCGCATGCGCGCCACCGCTGGCGAGGTCCGCACCGTCGCCCTGCTCTTCCGCGCGCGGTTGCGCACACCGGAGGACCGGGCACCGGGCGTGAACCCGTTCTATTCCTGGGTGCTCACCGGGCTGGAAGCCGCCGCCAAGACGCGGCGGATGAACCTGCTCTACGCGACCGTCCCCGTCGATGACAGCAACGACGTCGTGGACTTCCCCACACACATCCTCGACCAGCAGCTCGACGGCGCCCTGGCGATCGGCCCCTTCCGGCCCGCCACGCTCTCCCGGTTCGCCAGCGCGAACGGCGCGCCGCTGGTCACCCTGGACGGCCCTTCGGCCTCCCGTGAGGTGAGCGGCGTGGTCTCCGACAACATCGAGGGCGCGGCCACGGCGGCCCGCTACCTGATCGAGCGCGGGCATCGCGAGATCGGCCTGCTGGCGCCGCCGACCGGGGTCAACGCCAACTTCGACGAGCGGGCCAGCGGGTTCGCGCGCGCCATGCAGGCGGGAGGGCTGTCCTGGCGGTTCAGCCCGATCCACGACGACGACGTGGCATCGGCCGTGCACGCGCTGTGGGGCGCCCGGCCGGAGACTACCGCCATCTTTGCCGCGAACGATGCCTTCGCCCTCTCGGCGATCCATGCGCTCACGGCGATGGGCAAGCGGGTTCCCCAGGATGTCTCCGTGATGGGGTTCGATGACATCGATGTGGCCGGGCAACTCCAGCCCGGGCTGACCACGATGGCGATCGACAAGGTGAGCATGGGGCGGCTGGCGATCGACCTGCTCGATTTCCGGCTGGCCTCCCCGAATGCGGCCACGGTGGTCGTCACGCTGGTGCCGAGGCTGCTCGTCCGGGAGACTGTCGCGGTGCCACCGGAACCGGGATGACGGCAGCCGGGGTGCAGGGGATGGATCGTCGCGCAGGCATTGAGGCAGGGATGGGGGCATGGCAAGCATCACCGAGACGGTGAAACCGGGTCAGGAGACGGCAGCGCCGTCGCCGCGACCGATCGCCGGCAAGGCTGGCACCTCGAAGTGGCGGCGGATCGCGCAGGACCGGTGGATGTACCTGTTCATGCTGCCCGGTCTCTGCTACTTCCTGGTCTTCGTATACCTGCCGATGGCCGGCAACATCATCGCCTGGAAGAAATACTCGCCGTTCATCGGCATCCGCAAGAGCCCGTGGGTCGGCTGGGCCAACTTCGAGCGCCTCTTCACCGACGATCGCTTCCTGAACGCGCTGAAGAACACGCTCCAGATCGAGATCCTCCAGCTGATCTTCGCCTTCTGGGCGCCGCTGCTGCTGGCGCTGCTGCTCAACTCGCTGATCAGCGAGCGAGTGAAGCGCACCATCCAGAGCATCGTCTACCTGCCGTATTTCCTCTCCTGGGTGATCGTGGTCGCCCTCTGGACGCAGGTCTTCGGCGGCGCCGGTGTCCTGAACAAGGCGCTGAACGATCACGGCTGGAGCACGTTCAACATCATGTCCAACCCGGACTGGTTCCTGCCGGTGATGGTGTTGCAATCGGTCTGGAAGGAGGTCGGCTGGGGGAGCATCATCTTCCTCGCCGCGCTCACCAAGATCGATGTCCAGCTCTACGAGGCTGCCGCGATGGACGGCGCGAACGGGCGGCGACGCCTGCTCGACGTGACGCTTCCCGGCATCCGCAGCGTCATCATCCTGCTGCTGATCCTGCGCATGGGCTCCATGTTCTCGACCGGATTCGAGCAGTACTTCCTCCAGCGCCAGTCCTACGGGGCCGACCGCGCGGAGGTGATCGACACCCTCGTCTACTACCTCGGTTTCCAGAACGGCGACTGGAGCTTCGCGGCGGCAGTCGGCCTGGTGCGCGGCGTCGTCGCGGCGCTGCTGATCTTCGGGTCGAACTGGCTCGCCAAGCGCTTCGGCGAGGAAGGATTGCTCTAGATGGCCATCTCGATCAATGAGGGCGATGCGCCGGGCGCTGTCGCCGCGCTTGCCGAATCGCAGGACCAGCGGCCGCGGAAGCGCCGGAACGACGACCGGCCGATCTGGATGGAGGAGCCGGGGCCGTTGATGCGGATCGGGAAGGTCCTCATCCTCGCCTTCATCGTCATCGTCATGCTCTTCCCGATCGTCTACGTCGTCTCGATGAGCTTCTCCTCCGCCGAGGACGCCGTGCGCGGCGGCCTGGTCCTGTGGCCGAAGAACCCGACCCTGGATGCCTACCGGGCCATTCTGCGCGGCGGCGTGGTGACGCGGGCGCTGCAGATCAGCTTCATGCTCACCCTCTTCGGCACGGCGGCGCAGATGTTCTTCACGACCACCATGGCCTATGGCCTCTCACGCACCAGCGTGATCGGCTCGAAGGCGGTGCTCTACGTGGTCCTCGGCGCGATGATCTTCTCGCCCGGCATGATCCCGAGCTACCTGCTGGTGAAGAACCTGGGGATGCTCAACTCCTACTACGCGCTCATCGTGCCGGGCCTGATCAGCGCCTGGAACCTCATCATCGTCCGCAACTTCTTCATGAACCTGCCGCAGGAACTGCTGGATGCCGCCCGCACCGACGGGGCGAACGATCTCCAGATCTTCACGCAGATCGTGCTGCCGCTCTCCAAGGCGGTGCTCGCGGTGATCGCCCTCTTCTACGGGGTCGTGATCTGGAACAACTGGTTCAATGCGCTGCTCTACCTGAACGATTCGACCAAGTGGCCGGTCCAGCTCGTGCTGCGCCAGTACGTGTTGCAGGGGACCGCGCTCACCTCGGCCGACATGCTCCAGCCGGGACAGGCGCCGCCGCCGGCCCAGACGATCAAGATGGCGATCGTGGTCATCGCGACCGTGCCCATCCTCTGCGTCTATCCCTTCCTCCAACGCTATTTCACCAAGGGCGTGCTCACCGGCTCGATCAAGGGCTAGGCACCGAGTATCGCCACGCCGCGTTCTCGTAGGAGGAATGCCAGGGGTCATCGTCACCGATCGTATGGATGGTCTTCCGCCATAGCCACCGCCACAACCACCACCACCACCCATGAACGCCGCTTCGCATCGATGCGGGAGGGCCAGGGTTGGTGTTGCCCGAAGGAGTCTCATCGATGACACGCGACCGCAATCCCGAACGCACCATCGGACGCCGCAGCCTGGTCAAGGGCACCGGCATCGCAGCCGGCGCGCTGGCGCTCGGGGCCACGACGGCAGCCCGCCCGCGCATCTCCTTCGCCCAGACCCCGGATGCGTCGCCGCAGGCGTCGCCCGGCGCCTCCCCCGCCGCATCGCCCGCGAGCGGCGACACCGTCATCCCCTCCGGGGTGGTGGGCGTGCCCGATGTCTACCTGAAGACACCGGAACCGTGGAAGAGCTACGACGGGGTCCCCGGCAACGGCGGCACGGTCAAGGCCTTCACCATCTCCTACAACCCGCCCCCGCCCGCCCGCGACCAGAACCAGTACTGGCAGGAGCTGGAGAAGCGGCTGGGCGTGACGTGGGAGATCGACATGACTCCCCAGCCGAACTACGGGGAGAAGTCGGCGGCATACCTGGCCGGTGGCGACCTGCCGGACCTCTTCTACATCAATCCCGGCCAGAACGCGACGCAGCAGTACCAGGCCCTCGCCCAGGGCGCATTCCTCGATCTCACGCCTTACGTCACGGGCGATGCCGTCCAGCAGTTCAAGAACCTGGCGACCTTCCCGCAGTACATGTGGGACAACCTGAAGTTCCAGGGCAAGATCTTCGGCGTGCCGCTGCCCTCCCTGCTTGCCGGCAACCTGCCCTACTTCCGCTCCGACTGGGCGAAGAAGCTGGGCATGGAGGTCTCCACGCCGGATTCGATCGCCAAGGCACTCGTCGCCTTCTCGAAGGACGATCCGGATGGCAACGGCTCGGCCGATACCTGGGGCATGGGCCGCTTCAATGGCGGCTGGATGCCCTTCGACAACCTGATCGGTGCCTACGGGTTCAAGCTGCCGAAGAACTGGCGGCTGAACGACGACGGCACGCTGACCAACATGATCGAGACGGACGAGTTCCGCCAGCAGGTGGAGTTCCTGACCAAGCTCTTCGCGGACGGCGGCTACCATCCGGATGCCGCGTCGATGACGTTCAGCGACGCGCAGAACGCCTTCATCGCGGGGCAGACCGGCCTCCACTACGAGGGCCTCACCTCCTTCTTCGGGCTCGGCAGCGTCCGCTATCGCCTGAACCAGGCCTTCCCGGAGGCCACGCTCGATCCGATCGTGCCGGTTGCGCCGGACGGCACCCCGGGTGTGACCCACAACAACACCGGTTTCTTCGGCTACACCGGCATCCCGGCCTCCAACAGTGGCAACGAGGATCGCATCCTCGAGCTGCTGCGCATCCTCGATTACCTTGCCGCACCCTTCGGCAGCGAGGAGCAGGTCTTCCTCAGCTCCGGGATCGAGGGCGTGCACTGGGAGTACGATGCCAACGGCGCGCGGATCGTGAACGACAAGGGCCGCTCCGAGCGGAGCGACCTCGTCTACTTCATGAGCGGCCTGCCGGTGCTCTACTACCCGGAGAACCCGGAGACGGGCCTCGCCGTGCAGAAGGACCTCAAGGCGTCGAAGGCGCTCGGCATCGACGATCCGACGCAGGTGCTCTTCTCCCAGGCGAACATCGACAACGGCCCGGCCCTCAACCAGCTCGGGATGGACGGCATCTCGAACATCGTAACCGGTCGCCAGTCGATCGACACGCTGGGCGACCTGATCGACCAGTGGAAGAGCCAGGGCGGCGACCAGACCCGCCAGGAGTTCCAGGAGGCGCTGCAGCAGCAGTAGCGGCGGGCGCTTCGGGAGTCGATCTGGTCTGTGCGGACGGGCAGGGAGCACATCCTCGCCCGTCCGCCGTCCAACCCGGGGCGGCCGTGGCCGGGCGTATTGCCCAAGGCCGCGCACCGGCGCCGGGACCGCCAGTTGCGGCATTTGTTCCCAAGGCACAAGGTTTTCCCTATGATCGACGTACGGCTCCAGTCGCCGCGATTGGAGCGTCGCGCCGTTCAGCGAAGGGAGACCTGCTCCATGTGCTCGCCGGAGATCATCCAACGGGTTCACGACCAGATCCGCACCAAGTCCTCGCGGTACGACCGTCGCCATCTGCTGCGGGCGACGGCCGCGGCGGGCGCGATCGCCGCGATGACCGTCGCCACACCGCGCGGGGCCTTCTCCCAGGCGACCCCCGCCGCGACGCCGCTCGCCTCGCCAGCCGCCTCACCGGTCGCGTCGCTCGGCACGGGCTCGATCCCCGCCAGTTCGATCGTCGACATGACGCACGTCATGGCACCGGAGTTCCCCGTCTGGCCGGGCAATGAACCCTTCGCGATCGAGAACCTCGTCACGGTGGCCGCCGATGGGTTCTATGCCAACAAGCTCACGTTCTGGGAGCATACGGGCACCCATCTCGACGCCCCCGCCCACTTCGATGCCGACGGCCTCACTGCCGAGCTGCTGCCGGTCGGGAACTTCATCGCGCCGCTGGCCGTCATCGACATCTCGGCCCGAGCGGCGGAGGACCCGGACACCGGGGTGACGCCAGACGACATCGCCGCGTGGGAGGCGGCGAATGGGCCGCTCCCCGCCGGGGCATTCGTCGCCATGTACTCCGGCTGGGAGGCGCGGCTCGGCGATCCGGCGTCGTTCATCAACATGGATGCCGATGGCGTGCAGCACTATCCCGGCTTCACCCCGGAGGCGGCGACCTTCCTGATCGACGAACGCGACATCGTCGGGATCGGGGTCGATACGCTGAGCCAGGACCCCGGCAACAGCGCCGATTTCGGCACGCACATCGCGATCCTCAGCGCGGGGCGCTACGGGATCGAGGGGATGGCCAGTCTCGGGTTGGTGCCACCGGCTGGCGGCACCATCGTGATCGGAGCCCCGAAGCACGTCCATGCCTCCGGTGGTCCCACCCGCGCCTTCACCCTGTTCTAGCGTCCCGTCCGAAGCGCCCGTCGATTTCGTCGCAACGCGGCCCTCATCGCTGCGAGGGCCGCGTTGGCGGATGAATGCGGGCTCCGCACCCCGCATGCTCGATGCGGCGCTCCGGCACGATCCTGGTGGCGTTTCATCGTGTATCGGACCGTCGTGCGTCTGCCCGGCATCCGTGCTACGGTGCAGGCGATGAGGATTCGCTCGCGATACGGATGGGGACGCGCAGTGACGCAGGTGAGACCGGAACGGGGTGAGACGGAAG
>JBQCJS010000638.1:0-2743 GCA_051952485.1 Thermomicrobiales bacterium
CTACATGCGCCAGCCCGCGGTGTTTGACTGGCACTCAGAGGTGCCCCGTCCCGGTTTGTTCCCTTCGGGGCCCGGGGCATTGGGCGTCGGGATCGGCGCCTCCGTCAGGTCAGGTCAACTGCCCGTCGCGTTGCCTTATCGCGAACGTCGCCGCCGGGAGAAGGCACCCGCCGCCAGCATCACGCTGGCGCCTGCGAGCATGATCACCATCGCCATGTTCGATTCGGACTCATCGCCCTGACCGGTGTTCGGCAGGTTGGTCACGGCTGTCGTCGGGACGGCAGTCGGGTTCACCGGCTTCGGCGCATGGGTCGGCTTCGGCGCGTGGGTCGGCTTCGGACCAGGCGTCTGGGTCGGGGCCACGGTCGGCGTCGGCTGGTCGCCAGCCGGGTTGAGCACGACCAGCGTCGTGATCTCGCCTTCGTAGACCTCGATCAGCGCACGAGTCTGGGTCTCTTCCTCGACGACTTCGTACTCGCCATCCGGCAGGCCGACTGTCGCCGTGCCATCGACCGCAACCTGGGCGTATGCATTCGTGCCGTCACCGACGAGGTAGAACGTCAGGGTCGCGTACCCCGGCCAGCACTGGCCAGCGGAGGTCGGGATTCCGCCATCGTTCACGTCGGCAGCGTCGGGCTCGATACCGTTCACGACATCCGAGAGGAAGATGGGTTCATCGAGACCATCGCAATAGAACTTCGCGATGTTCACGGTGCCGTTCCCACCCGGGTCCGGCGTCGGGAACTCACCCGTCGGGTTGGAGACCACGATCACGTAGAGCTCGCCGTCATAGACGTCGATCGTCCGGCGCGACTGTGTCTCTTCCTCGACAACCTCGTACTGGCCGGCCGGGAGCCCAACCGAACCATTACCATGGACGACGACCTGCGCATAGGCGTTGGTCTGGTCGCCCACGAAGTAGAACGTGAAGGTCGCGGTGCCTGGGGTGCAGTCGCCCTCGGAGGTCGGGATGTCAGCGGCGGCGTTGATCACGCCTCCGGCCTGCCACACCACATCGTAGAGGCCGTCGCAATAGAACTTCGCGATGTTGATCGTCGCCTCGGTGCTGGGATCCGGGGTCACCACGGTCGGGGTGATCGTCGGGGTCAGCGTGGCCGTCGGCGTTTCGGTCGGGGTCGGGGTATTGGTCGGCGTCGGAGTCTCGGTCGGAGTGCTGGTGGCCGTGGCCGTCGCCGTGGCGGTCGGCTCGATGATCGGGTTCGAAACGACGACCGAGGTCGTGCCGCCCTCGCTCACCGAGATGAAGTTGTGGGACTGCGTCTCTTCCTCGACGACCTCGTACTCACCGGCCGGGAGGCCGATGGTGTTCGCGCCGTCGACGGCGAGTTGCGCGTACTCGGCGGTCTCGTCACCGATGAGGTAGAACGTGAAGGTGGCGGAACCGGCGACGCATTGGCCCGGCGTGGACGGGATGTCCGCCGCCGCGGCGATGGAGCCGACCGAAACCGCCTGCCAGATGACGTCCGTGATACCCGTGCAATAGAACTTCGCGACGTTGACCGTACCCTGGTCCGCCGGGATCGTCGGCAGCGCATCATCGGTCGGATTGAGGACGATCATGTTCAGGATCGCGCCATTCGTCACCGTGATCACGGTGCGGGCGAGCGTTCCCTCCTCCACGACCTCGTAGTTGCCGGCCGGCAGGCCGATCGTGCCAGCACCATCGATGACGAGCTGGGCGTTGTCGTCCGTGCCATCGCCGATGAAGTAGAAGGTGAGGGTCGCGGAACCCGGCTGGCATTCACCCGCACTGGACGGGATGGCTGCCGACTGGATCTCACCCGCGAAGAAGAGAGTGGATTCCACACCGTTGCAGTAGTACTTCGAGACGTTGACCGTGCCCTCGGTTCCAGGATCGGGCGTGACCACGGTCGGGGTGATCGTCGGGGTCAGCGTCGCGGTCGGGGTATTCGTCGGGGTACTGGTTGGCGTGTTCGTCGGGGTGTTGGTTGGGGTGGATGTCTCGGTCGGGGTGGGGGTATTGGTCGGCGTATCCGTCGGGGTCGGCGTTTCCGTCGGGGTGTTCGTCGGCGGCGCCAGGGTCGGGGTATTCGTCGGCGGGACCTCGGTCGGCGTGCTGGTCGGCGGCGCCAGGGTCGGGGTATTCGTCGGCGGGACTTCCGTCGGCACCTCGGTCGGCGGAACCGCGGTCGGAGGTACCTGGGTCGGTGTCTGGTACGGAGGCAGCGTCGGCAGCGGATCGGGCGGCTGCGGCGCCGGGGTCGGAACGAAGAAGGGCTCGCACCCGCCTTCGAGGACGATCGAGAGTTGGTCCGGCGTGAGTCCGAGCGTCAGGGCGGCCGCAGCCAATGCCCCCGCATCGAGTACCACGCCATCGGCACCCAGATAGCCCTGCGCCTGAATGCTCAGGCAGAGCTGCAGATCGACCGTCGCCTGGGCGGCGACGTTGCCGGACGTTGATGGTTGCGCAGGTGAGGCCTGGGCGATGAATCCCCCACTGCCCAGCATGCCAAACAGCATCAATGCGATAGTCGCAAAGATGCGCAACCGAGTGAACCTGCTCCGCATGACTCGCTCCTCCACGATGCGCAGTCCGTGTTCACGCCCACCCCACGGTGGACTTCCTCGTGTTTTCAGAGATTCCTCTCTGTGGACCACGTTTCGATTCTAGGCAAGTCCTGTACCCGGAACAATGGGCAAGTGGCGACACTTTCCGGGCAACAATCCACACACCCGCCGAAGCGAGCATATTTTCCCGCCG
>JBQCJS010000639.1:0-9051 GCA_051952485.1 Thermomicrobiales bacterium
GGAGTCATGTGCTGCAGGTGAACCTGCTGGGGGCGGTCCACCTGGCGCGGGCGGTCTCGCCGCACCTGCCGGACGATGCCGGGGGCGGTGGCTCGATCGTCAACGTCTCCTCCATCCACGGCTACCGGGTAGAGGCGGGATCGTCCCCCTACGATGTGGCGAAGGGCGGGCTGGACCAGCTGACGCGGGTGCTGGCGCTGGAACTGGCGCCGCGCGGGATTCGCGTGAACGGGGTCGCGCCGGGCTTCGTGAACACGCCGCTGGCGATCCTGCCGGACGGGACGAGCGAGCTGGATGCGGACTGGTTCCGGGAGCAGTACGTGGGGCGGCGGCGGATTCCGCTGGCGCGGGCGGCGGAGGCCGAGGAGATCGCGGCCGCGATCGCGTTCCTGGCCTCGGCGGATGCGTCCTATGTGAACGGCACGACGCTGGTGGTGGACGGCGGCCTCTCGATCACGTTCTGATCCGGGGAGTCTGGTCAGAGATCCAGTGCTTGCTGCCTCGCATCGGGTGCCGAAACTGCTTCCACCACGCGGTATCGTTGCCTGGGGTGACTGATCGGATCAAGGGTGGGCTCGATCCGTCGTTCGGCGATCAGTGTCCGAAGGTATGGACGCAGGGTTTCCTGATCCCGCTCCAGGATGCGCGCCAGTTCAGCCGATGACATCGGCGCGAGCCGGCACAGATCCACGATCGCGTCCATGATCACGGCTGGAGCCGATCGTCGCTGGTCTTTCACCGGGCCTGCAATGCGAGCAATCTCCCGGTTGATCCATTCGGCGTCCAGCCCTTCATCTGCTCCCTTATCCCCAGAGGCAACCCCCTTATCCCCAGAGGCACCCCCCTTATCCCCAGAGGCTGGCGCAACCCCTTCACCTACCTGAGCGGCAGGCCCCAGGACATAGTACGAGTTCTTCCCCGCCCCCTCCCGGACCAGCAGTCCCCTGTCCCGAAGCGATCGGAGCGTCTGGGATGCATCGAACAGGTGCTGCCCAGTCGCCTGACGCAGGGTTGCGTTGTCGATCGATTCCATGTGCCGGGCGTATACCAGAGCCATCTCTTCAGGAGCGGTCCAAGGTCCTCCAATGTCAGTCAACCACGTTCGATCCTGGAGCGACAGCATATCCGCCAGGCCGAGGGATAACGAAAACTCGTACCTTGTGGCGTCAGATAGCACCGTGGGAGGCCGATACCCCAACTCCCTCCATTCATCCAGGATGCGCACATACCCACTGCCGGCTTGGTCTGCAAGCCCGACATGATCGAACAAGCTTGCAATGACCGGGTTGCGGCGATCGAAGCTCGACTCAATCCCCAGGTCCTCGACAGCGACCCAGGAATCACCAGGATTGAGAAACTCGTATCCACTATCGCGGTGAAGAACCACCGCATCACGTGGCTCACGATAATCGGTATGGACGAGAAGATTCACGAATGCCTCGCGCAAGGACTCCTCCCCGGCGGGCTGATCGATCCGCTGCGGCCCCCTTAGCCGGAAGGGCGTTGTCAGACTGCGAGTGAGCCGGGGAAAGATCTCTTCCCAGGCGCCGAAGAGGTTCCCCGTCCACCGCACACGATCGGACCAACGCATCGTTGCGGTGCTGGTGGATGGGATACGCCGGTAATCGATGACATGACTCGGTCGAATCTCGCGAATGGCGAGTTCCGTCCCGAACACGAGAATCCCCGCCACCGTTGGTCCATCGTGCCCCGTCTCGCGATCCGTCCTCCAAGCGCCAATCGTCCGCAGGAAATCAGGTTGCGCCTGACGATGGTGAGGAAGCGACGGCTTCCGTACCTGGCTCAATGTCCGGTAGCGATCGATGGTCGGCTGATCCAGATCCTCCATGCCCAGGTACGGGACAACACGCATATCCCAAGGCTGAAGCGATGCCTCGTTTGCAAATCGCGCCAGTTCGCTCTCCGTACAGCGGGCATCGCCTTCATTGCGACGGACAAATGCCTTCGACGGATCCCGATCCAGGAATACAGGGCGATCGCGCCTTGCCACCCGATTCACCCGAACCACGACAAGCCACTTCCCATCGATCTGCTCTTTCCAGATGTCACCATTCCCCGCAACCTCGTGGCTGATCTTCTGAGGGTTCCGCATCATGTTGTGGATGTCCTGGATCATCCGATCAGGCTCGTGGACGCCCGAGATAATCCAGTCACTCTCACTTTCCTCAAGGCCCAGAACAATTACCCCGCCACGCGTGTTCGCGAACGCACTGACCGTGGCCCAGGCATTGCCGGGGAATGCATTACTCGCGCGTTTTGCCTCGAACTCCACGCTCTCTGCAAGATCACCTGATTCCAGAAGTTGTGGGATATCGCCCGGTACGATGAGCGCCATCGGAGAGCCTTCCCTTTCAGCCATTCAATGCAGAATCCTTGGTCGCATGGTACTGCACGGTTCGGCCAGAACGAATGCACGAACGACAATGCCCGGCTTCGGGTGAAGCCGGGCATTGTCGTTCGTGCGTTGAATTACGAGAACAGGTTCTTGGCGGCATCGATGACGTGGAAGACGCCCCAGCCCACCGCCGTGCAGACGGGGATCGTGACCACCCCTGCCGCCACGATCCGCCCGGCCACCCCCCAGCGCACCGCCGACGCCCGCCGCGTCGCCCCGACGCCCATGATCGCCGAGGAGATCACATGCGTGGTCGAGACCGGGATGCCCATCCGGCTCGCCACCTCGATGATCGCTGCGGCCGAGGTCTCCGCCGCGAACCCGTCGATCGTGCGCAGGTCCACCACCTTCAGGCCCATCGTCTTCACGATCCGCCATCCACCGGTCGCCGTACCCAGGCCCATCGCCCCGGCAGCGGCCAGAGTCACCCACAGCGGCACATGCCATTCGCTGCCGGTCCAGCCGTGGTAGCTGGCCAGCGCCAGCGTGATCACGCCCATCGTCTTCTGGGCGTCGTTGCTGCCGTGGCTGAAGGCCATGAAGCCGGCCGAGAAGATCTGGAGCCGCCCGAAGACGCGGTTCACCACCCGCGGCGACTTCCGCGCCACGATCCAGAGCAGCAGCACGAGGAAGAGGAACGCCCCGAGGAACCCCAGCACCGGCGAATAGACCATCCCCCCGAGCACCTTCATCACCCCCTCGCGGATGATGGCGCCGGTCCCCGCCGCCGCGATGCCCGCCCCCACGATCGAGAAGATCAGGGCGTGGCTGGAACTGGAGGGAATCCCGTACCACCAGGTGATGAGGTTCCAGGTAATCGCCGCCACCAGCGCCGCCGCGACGAGTTCCTGCGAGACGAATTCCGGCGCCACGATCCCCTTGCCGACCGTCGCCGCGACGGCATGGCCGGTGAGGGCGCCGACGATGTTCAGGATCACCGACATCAGCACGGCCTGTCCCGGTCGCAGGACACGGGTGGCCACCACGGTGGCGATGGCATTGGCGCTGTCGTGGAAGCCGTTGATGAAGTCGAAGGCGAGGCCAAGGAGAATGATCGCGACCAGGGCGATGAGCGCCGCATCAGGCATAGGTGATCAGGATCCCCTCGATGACATCGGCCACGTCCTCCCCACTGTCGGTGATGCCCTCCAGCAGCTGGTAGAGCTCTCCCCACCGCAGGTGGGTGACGAGCTGCGGGACCTCCGTCACGCCGTCGTACAGGCCGGCCAGCGCCTGGTTCAGGAGGTCGTCGCCCTCGTTCTCCAGCCGGTGGATCGTGAGGACGGCGTCGCGGATCTCGCGGGGGTGCTTCGTCACTCGCTCCAGCAACGGGACCACCGCCTGGATCGCCGCCGTCTGCTCCACGATGATGCGGCTGAAGCGGTGTGCAAGCTCGGTGGATTCCCCCAGCCTGTAGAGCTGGAAGCGCGTCCCCACCTCGTCGATACGGTCCACGACATCATCCAGCGCCGTCGTGAGGTGCTGGATATCGTCGCGATCGAGGGGGGTGACGAAGGTGCTGTGCAACGCCCGGAAGACATCGTGGCTGATCTCGTCACCGCGATGTTCCAGCGCGCGCAGGTGCCCGACCTCGCGGGCCAGCTCGTCCGCCGAGATGCCCGCCGGATCGAGGATGCGGGCGAGGAGGGCCGACGCCTCGGCCGCGTTGGCAGCGGCATCGGTGAAGAATCCGAAGAACTCCTCGTCCTTCGGCAGGAAACGGGACAACACCATGAACGCGTCCTTTGCGAGACACCGTCGAGCGTGGCGAGTCGCCTGGGGCGCGCCACGTCACTATGCTGATACGGAATAGCGGAGATCGATCAGCAGGTGCCTCGGACGGCCGCGTGTGCTGTCACCTCGAATGATAACGATCCGTTAACGAAATGCAATCCGCTCGTTCCCGGCTTCCGCGGCCGCCTGTTCCATTATCCGTAATTCGATAGTTCGAGCAGGTTATCGTCCGGGTCGCGGAGATAGAGCGAACGCACCGCGCCGAGGGCGCCGGTCCGTTCCACCGGGCCGAGTTCCGGCGTCACCCCGCAGGCGGCGAGATGGGTCACCACGTCATCCAGCGGTGCCGTCACGACGAAGCAGAGGTCGGCCGATCCCGGCGTCGGGAACGCCGCCTTCGGCTCGAACTCGTGGCCGCGCTGGTGGAGGTTGATCTTCTGCGCCCCGAACCGCAGCGCCCGCCGACCGCTCGCGAACCACTCCTCCGTCATGCCCAGCACCCGGGTGTAGAAGGCGCACGTCGCATCGAGATCCCGCACCGTCAGCACCAGGTGATCCAGCCGTTCCACCTCGATGCCATGCATTCCCCCGGCTTCCGCTCGTTCCTGCATGGTTGCCTCCTCCTCTCGCCGGCATCGCCGAATCCATCACTCCTGATACATCTCGCCCGGTATGGACATCCCCGGATGACCGCCGTAGAGTGTGCCGCCAAACGACCCCCAATGCGCCGCGCTCCGCCGCGCATCGCCAGCATCCTCACCCTCCGGGTCCCGAATCCCGACCATTCCTTTCCCATATCGAGGATGCCCCATTCCCACCAAGGATCGCCCCGATGACCGAATCTTCTGACGGCGTCGCTACGTCGCCGATCCGCCTCGGCGTGGTCGGTGCGGCGCGCATCCTGAACGCCCACCTGCGCGGGATCAAGGCCCTCCGCGATGCCGGGTTGGCCGATGTCCGCGTCACCGCCATCGCCGCACGCCGCATCGAGGATGCCCAGACCTTCCGCCTGCGCGGTGAGGGGCCGCCTCCCCGCCCGCCGGTCTCCACCAATGCCAACGATCCCCTCGGCGCGCCGCATCTCTACGCCAGCGACATCCACCCGGACACCTTGCCCGCACTGTACGACGACTGGCGGGTGATGCTGGGGGATGATGCCGTCGATGCCGTGCTGATTCTGGCTCCGGTCGGGCTGCACCACACCATCGCGCTGGAAGCGATCGCCGCCGGCAAGCACGTCCTGATCGAGAAACCCTTCGCCATCAGCGTCCGCGCCGCCCGCCAGATCGTCGATGCCGCCGCCGCGAAGGGTGTCATCGTCGGCGTCGCCGAGAGCGTGCGCTACACCGAACCGACCCGCGCCGCCCACTGGATCATCGACCAGGGGACGCTGGGAGCGTTGCAACTCTGGATCTCCGGCGGCCTCGGCGGCGGGGAATGGGGTCCGGACCGCATCGTGGCGCGCACGCCGTGGCGGCACCAGAAGCTGCCCGGTGGTGGAGGGCCGTCGCTGGACTGGGGTGTCCATCTCTTCCACAACATCCGCTACCTGATGGGCCCGGTCGCCGAGATCAGCGCCTACACCGCCATCCTCGAACCGGAGCGCTTCGACCGCGACCAGTTCGGCGCCGTCACCGCGTCCGTCACGAACGAGGTGGAGGACGCCTTCTTCGCCAACCTCCGCTTCGCGAATGGCGCCATCGGCACCACCTTCGGGGGCTGGGCCGGCCGGGGCGCGGGCAGCGGCTACGGCAAGGGCGCCACGATCTACGGCACCGAGGGCTCGTTGCAGGGCGACGAGGTGACACTCGACAGCGGATACCGGGGCACGACCACCGACCTGTATCGACGCGGCGCCGGGGCCGATGCGCTCCGCGCCGCCTTCCCGCACGACATCCACGACGCATTCGCGCTGGAGATGCTCGATTTCGTCCGCGCCATCGCGTCCGGCGACCCGATGGAAGCATCCGGAGAGGAGGGACTCCACGACCTGGCGACGGCCTACACCGTGCTCGAATCGGCGGCGATCAACCGGCCGGTGACGGTCGATGAGGTCGTGAACGGCACCGTCGCCACCTACCAGCAGGAGATCGACGCCCACTACGGGCTGGACTGAGGGGGCCAGCCGCCTCCCTGGGCCCATCCCGCGCTTCGGCGCGATCTCCCCGCCACCTCACCCCGGTTTCCCACTGGAGGGAACACACCACATGGCTGCTGAGACAGCATCGACAGGGGACTCACGGCAACTGGGTATCGGCGTCATCGGCTGCGGCGGCATTGCCCGCCACGCCCACCTGCCGAACATCGCGCGGAATCCCCGCGCCCGCCTCGTCGCCGTCTGCGACATCGATCTCGACCGCGCCAGGGCCACGGCCGAGGAGTTCGGCGATGGCAGCACCGTCGCCTACCAGGACTTCCACGATCTGCTCGCCAACCCGGACGTCGAGATGGTCTGCGTCACCACCTGGGCTGCCGCGCATGCGGAACCGGTGATCGCGGCGGCGCAGGCCGGCAAGCACATCCTGTGCGAGAAGCCGATCGCGACCTCCATCGCCGAAGCCGACGCGATGGTGAAGGCTGCCCACGATGCGGGCGTCAAGTTCGCGATGGGCTACCAGCCGCGATTCGGCAATCTCTGGCCGCGTGTGAAGCAGATCATCGACGACGGGCTGCTCGGCGAGATCATGGGCGTCACGCTGGCCTCCGCCGCGCCGAGTTCCCATGGGGTGCCCTGGTTCCTGAAGAAGGACCTGGCGGGCGGCGGCATCCTCATCGACTGGGGCATCTACACCGCCTTCACCCTCAACTGGTGGCTGGGGCCGGTCGAGCGCGTCTTTGCCACCGCGAAGACTTTCCGCAAGGAGGTCATGGTTCGCGACCAGCTGATCACCGATATCGACGTGGAAGACACGGTGGCCGCGCAGCTCGCGTTCACGAGCGGGGCGATGGGCACCTGGTACAGCGCGTGGGCCGTGAAGGCGAACCACGGGCACACCGCGATCGATGGCCGCGAGGGGTCGCTGGTGATCCAGGGCAGCACGATCCGCCTCAAGAGCACGCGCATCAACGACCCGAGCTACATCGCGGGCTGGCACGAGATCGATGCGACCGATCCGCCGCTGGTGGACATGCACTACCGCAAGGTGGCGCACCTGGTGGATGCGGTGCTGGACGACACCCCGCTGGTGCTGACCGGCGAGGATGGCCGCGATGCGCTGGAAGTGGTGCTCGCGATCTACAAGTCGGCGGAGACCGGCCAGCCGATCGACCTGCCGATGGCGCGCGAGGCGCTCGTCGGCGTCTGAACGTCCTCCACGATCCGGTGGGGCCGGCCTCGGTCGGCCCCTGCACACGGACGGTGTCCGCACCGCCGCACATGGGAGTAATCCACGCATGGCTGAGAAGATCCGCCTTGGTTTCGTCGGGGGCGACCACCTCCATTTCAACGACCTGCTAAAGAACGCCTACGCCTGCCCGACCGCCGAGGTGGTGGGCGCGGTGATCGATGACGAGGAGCTGCGGGCCTGGTTCGACGAGCAGTATCCGGACCTGCGCACCTTCGACAACGCGGACGAGTTCTACGAGGTGGCCGATCCGAACGCGATCGTGACCTGCGCGAACAACCGCGATGCGCTGGACGTGGTGGAGGGCGCGGCGGAACGCGGCGTCCACATCATGAAGGAGAAGCCGATGGCGGCCTCGCTCGCCATCGCGGAGGCCATGGCGACGACGGCGGCGAAGCACGACGTGCGGCTGATGGTGAACTGGCCGAACAACTGGTCGCCGGCGCTGCATCACCTGAAGACGCTGGTGGACGAAGGCGCGATCGGCAAGGTCTGGCAGATCCACCACCGGGCCGGGCACGGCGGACCGCCGCAGGATTACCTCTCCGGCAGCCCGATCGGGCGTGTGGGCTGGGGCTGGCTGATCGACCGCGACCTGAACGGCGCGGGGGCGGCGGTCGATTTCTGCTCCTACGGGGCGGCGCTGAGCCGCTGGATCATGGGGCAGCCGAGCAAGGTCACGGGCGTCGGCGGGCGCTACAGCAAGACGTTCTTCACGGTGGAGGACAACGCCGTGATGATCCTCTCCTACCCGAAGGGGCACACGATCACGGAGGGGACGTGGACGCAGCCGGCGGTGCCGGTGCGCATCCCGCCGATGGTCTATGGCGACGGCGGGGCGATCGCGATCCTGAGCAACACGGAGCTGCAGATCGCGACGAAGGGGATTCCGGGCCAGCACCAGGGCCTGCCGATCGAGGGCGAGGTGATCGTGGCGCCGGAGCTGCCCGCGCACTACAAGACGGGCATCGACTACTTCACGTACTGCCTGCTGCACGACGAAGCGTTCGCGGGGATCGTGTCGCCGGAGATGTCGCGGGATACGCAGGAGATCCTGGAGGCGGGGTTGCAGTCGATGGCGACGGGCTGCGAGGTGAGCCTGCCGCTGCCGAGCTTCCTCGGGTAGGCGGCCAGGCACTGAAGGAATGAACCGGGCCGGAGCAACTGCCCCGGCCCGTCCTCTACGACATGAAGCCGCTCAAGCTGCTTCGTAAGCCTGAGCGAGTAACGGTTTCGCCCGCTCCCAGTCCATTTCATCCTTGACGATCACTTCCAGATCTCCAGTACCCATGTGTCCTATCGACCGCATATCGCGCGTGAACCCATTCTCGAGCTGGATCGTTTCTGGATCTATACGCAAATACATCACAATGTCGCCGTTCTGGGGCTTTATCTCGACACATGCAAAGTTCTTGATCCGGGAGAATGCAACGTAGTGTTTGAGCATCTTGACCTGAACGTCCTCGCCAAATGAGAGGCAATAGGCCTTGATCGCATCAAACCGGTCCCGCATTTCTATCGGCGCAGCTGCGAGTTTCGTCTCAACAGTTTTTGTTG
>JBQCJS010000640.1:0-3692 GCA_051952485.1 Thermomicrobiales bacterium
TGCGCCCCCAGGTGCAGGCTGTCCGCAAGGCGATCGCCGATGGCCGCATCGGCATCCCCACCTGGGGCATCGCCGGGGCGTCGTTCGGCACCTATCATCTGGACGAGAAGGAGCGCCAGAGCGACAACCCGGCGCTGAAGATCGATCCCTCGTGGTACTTCCGCAAGCCGGGCGGCGGTCCCCTCTACGACATGACGGTCTACGCGCTGCACGGCATGACGACCGTGCTCGGCCCGGCGAAGAAGGTGACGGCCGTCTCCGGCATCCGCGTCCCGGAGCGCGAGTTCAACGGCAAGGCCGTCACGACTTCCGCCGACGATAACACCGGAATCCTGCTCGACTTCGGCAACGGCCTCTTCGCGCTGGCCTACGGGGCGGCGGCGGGCAGCATCACCTACTGGTTCAGCGGCACCTACTTCGGCACCGAGGGCAAGATCGAGGGCTTCTCGCTCAACGGCGAGGAACTCGATTACCCGGAGAAGCACCTCGCCGACGAGGCCGGGGGCGGGGTCAAGGGCGCGCAGGTCACGCTGCCGCACGTCGTCGGCGCGCACCGCGAGATCGACGAGCAGCACGTCTACGAGGACATCATGCAGCTCGTGGACTGGGTGAACGACGGCAAGGCATCCCCGGTGACCGCCGAGCGCGCGCGCCACGTCGTGGAGATCATCGAGTCCGCGTACGTCGCCGCCGAGACCGGCCAGAGCCAGACCCTGACCACCACGTTCTAGTGTCAACGTCACCGGAATGCAGGGCGGCGATCGCATGGATCGCCGCCCTGCATTCCGTTTCGTGGGCGCGGCGGTCAGCCGGGGGAGAAGCGGGCGGTGAGCGCGTGCGCATCGCCGGGGTAGGTCAATCGCGCGAGCGTCACCGGCCGGTCGCGATTCCAGGTTCGGCGCTCCATCTGGAGGCAGGGCGCGCCTTCCCGGAGGTCGAGCACCTGGGCGATCTCCCCCTCCGCCCCCACGGCGCGGATCGTATGCTCGGCGATGGTCCAGGGGACCTCGTGCAGCAACCAGGTCGAGGGAGGCGTCGTCGCGAAGTCCGCCCCTTCGGCGTTGGGAACGGTGTCGAGGTCGATGGCCCGCCATTCCGCGCAGAAGGGGCGGCCCGACGCCAGGTGGATCGCCTCCAGGATCAGGAGGCGATCGTCGGCCATGTCCTCCCCGATCCAGGCCGCCTCCCGCTCGTCGGCGGCCCGTATCGAACGGTCCAGCAGGCGATAGCCGTAGGGACGCTTCAGCGCCTCCACCTCGGTGCGCACGTCGTGGATGTCGAGCACCGCGGCCTGCGAGCGCGGCTGGAGGACGAAACTGCCCGCGCGCTTCCGGCGGTCGATGAGCCCGACCCGCGCCAGCTGGGAGAGCACCTTGTTCACCGTCATCCGGGAGCAGCCGTAGACGGCACAGAGCTCCATCTCCGTCGGCAGGCGGCTGCCCGGCGGCCACTCGCCGGAGACGATCTTGGCCTCCAGGTCAGCCAGGATGCGCTGGTGCAGGGTCAGTGATTCCGTGTGTGCACCCGGTTCAGCCATTCGCCCTCACGTCCCCACTCCGGTCATTCCCGGACGAGGTCGGCGATGACCTGCCGGTAGCGCGCCGCGATGGCGTCCCGGCCGAGGTGCCGCCCCTGCGCGACCCACCGCCGGCCCTGCACCCAGACATCCTCCACCCGGCCCAGCCCGGCGAAGATCCATGCGTCCAGTATCGCATCGCCCTCGACCGGCGGCGCGGCGCTCACGTCCAGCGAGACGAAGTCCGCCGGTCCACCTACCTCCAGTCCGGCCGGGACGTCCAGGCCACGAAGGGCCTGCGTGCCGCCGCGCACCGCCGCATCCAGCAGCGAGCGCCCGGTCGAGGGATGCGCCCCGGCAAGGACGTTCCGTTCCCGGGCGGCGAGGCGCTGGGCGTATTCCAGCTGGCGCAATTCCGCCGCCGCGCCGATCTGCACGTTCGAGTCGGTGCCGACGCCGTATCGTCCGCCCCGCGCGGCGAAGTCCTTGCCGGGGAAGATGCCGTCGCCAAGGTTCGCCTCCGTGACCGGGCAGAGTCCGGCCACCGCGCCGGACGCCGCCAGCCCGGTCACCTCCCCGGCATCGAGATGGGTCGCGTGGATCAGGCACCAGCGGTGGTCGATACCCGCATGCCCAAGCAACCATGCCACCGGACGCTGGCCGGACCACGCGAGGCAATCCTCCACCTCCTTGACCTGCTCGGCAGCGTGGATGTGCACCGGTCCCTCCGGCACGAGCGTGGCGATCTCCAACAGCTCCTCCGGCGTCACCGCGCGCAGGCTGTGCGGGGCGACGCCAAGCACGCCTTCGGGAAGGTCCGCCACCAACGCGCGGCATTGCTGCATCATCCGGGCGAACAACGGCAGATCGCAGATGAACCGGCGCTGGTGCGGCTCCGGGTCCGCACCGCCGAAGGTCGCGTGCGCGTAGAAGACGGGCAGGAGGGTCAGGCCGATGCCGGTCGCCACGGCCGCCGCGACGATGCGCGATGCCATCTCGGCGGGATCGTCGTAGGGAACGCCATCCGGCGCGTGATGGAGGTAGTGGAACTCCCCCACGCGGGTGAAGCCCGATTCCAGCATCTCGATGTAGGCCAGCCTGGCGACGGCCTCCATCTGCTCCGGCGACATCGCCAAGGCGAACCGGTACATCACCTTTCGCCACGTCCAGAACGTGTCCGCACCGCTGTCAGCGCCGCGACTGGTGCCCCCAGCCGACCGGTCACCCCGCGTCTCCGCGAGTCCGGCCATCCCTCGCTGGAAGGCGTGACTGTGCAGGTTCGGCAGACCGGGAATGACGACCTCGTAGTGGTTGTGGCGATCCGCCGGGCCGGCGGGAACGCCCGTCCCGATCGCGGCGATGCGGCCATCCGCCAGGGTGAGGCGCACGTCACGCGCCCAGCCATCGGCCAGCAACGCCCGCCCCGCCGTCACGATCGTCTCGACCGGGTTCCGTCCATCGTCCATGTCCACCTCCACCTGGCTCCTTCGGGCCGATCCCGCCCGCGCTGCCCTCTTGCCGCCCGTCGCTCTCCGGAGTATATATGTATAGACATTATTCAGCGAGCCTGTAAGACGGAGGTGAGACGGTGGATTCCCTGGACGGCGGTCCCACGAGATGCTGGCGCAACGCGCGGCTGGCCACACTGGCCCCCGCGCAACCCGGTCTCGGAGCCGTCGAGCGCGGTGCGATCGTCACGCAGGGGGATCGCATCGCCTGGGTCGGCGCGGATGCGGATCTCCCCGCCGCGCTGCTGACCGGCGCCACGGAGACGATCGACCTCGATGGCCGCTGGGTGTTGCCCGGCCTGATCGACTGCCACACGCATCTCGTCCACGCCGGAAACCGCTCGCACGAATTCGAGCTTCGGCTCGCCGGGGCGACCTACGAGGAGATCGCCCGCGCCGGGGGCGGGATCGTCTCCTCCGTTCGCGCCCTCCGCGCCGCGAGCGAGGACGACCTGCTCGCGGAGACACTGCCCCGCCTCGATGCCCTCATCGCGGAGGGCGTCACCACGGTGGAGGTGAAGTCCGGCTACGGGCTGGACCTGGAGAACGAGCGGAAGTCCCTGCGGGTGGTCAGGCAGCTCGGGGAGGCGCGGGACGTGACGGTGCAGGCCACCTTCCTTGGCGCCCACGCCCTGCCCCCGGAGGCCGATGGTGACAAGGACGCGTAC
>JBQCJS010000641.1:0-3923 GCA_051952485.1 Thermomicrobiales bacterium
TATCCGGCGTTGGCCTCGGTCGGCGGGCAACCCGGCGCAGGGCGACGATCCATTCGACGAGGATCAGCGCCACCGCGACGGCCGCGACGAGTGTCCAGATCTCCGTCCTGCCTCCGGCTGCGGACCCCTTCGCCCCTTGCGAGGCAGCCGACGCCAGCGCACTCGCGAGATCCCGGTTGGGCCGGAGGTTCGATTCCTGGATCTGGCCCGCGTTCACGACGAACGCCCCTTCCCGCAGCGTGCTCCCGTCAGTGGCCAACTCGCGGATACGGTAGGTCCCGGTCTGGTTCGTATCGAGGAAGGTGACCTGCCGCGCCGTCGTGTCATCGGGTGCATTCCCGGTTGCGGCGGGGATGGCCAGCGTTTCGGTGGAACCCAGGGGCGGGTCGATCGCGATGGAGGCGGCTCCGGCCGAGGGCCGGTAAGTGAGGGGATCGCCCAGGGAGAGCGCCGCCGGGATCTGGTCCACGGTCAGGCTGGAGACGGCGTTGGCGACGAGGATCGGGAAGGCAACGCGTTGCGCGATGTTCGAGCCATCCGGTGTGAACGCCGCCGCGATGTAGGGCTGATCGTTGAGCCGTCCCTGCCAGAGCAGGGGGCCGCTCCCGGCGCTCGCAGCGACGGGCGTGCCATCGGTCCCGGATGGCGACCCGGCACTCCCGGCACCGGACACGAGCACCTGGGGACCGTCGTCCCCACTGCCGGCGAAGGTATAGGCCGGGACACTGGCGAAGGTGACACCGGCGAGGTCGACATCGGCGAGCACCGGCGACCCGGCGTCGATCGTATCGATGGTGGGGGCGGTCAGCGCGCCCTGGATCCCGAAGGCTCCGTCGACCGGCTGTGGCTGGAAGAAGAGCATGGGGATGCCCGGCAGGTCGTTCGCGGCGGGTGACACGCCCTGGAACACGGCCAGATCGTAACTCGTGGACAATGCGGCCAACCCGGGGGTGCTTCCGGGATAGACATCGACCCGCACGCCGGGAATCACCGCGAGGGCACGCTGCAATGAACCGGGATTGTCCGCCACCAGCATGATCGCGAGCTGGCTGAGGGCCTCACGTTCGAGATGGAGCGTCGCCGCGTTGTCCGCTTGCAGGATGTCGCGCTGGGGGATGGAGACGGAGACCGCCGGGGTGTCGTTCGGCACCGACACGGTGATCTGGCGGCTCTCGTTCGGCCCCAGCGTCACCACATCGGTGACGATCTCCTTGCCATCGGAGGTCACGGTATAGGGAACGGTCGCGGCTTCGTCGGCGAAGTGGGAGACGGTGAATGCCACCAGCACGTTCCCGGACCCGGAGGTGTCCGCCCGCGAGGAGATGGCGGTGATCGCGTCGTTCGTCGTGTCGCTGCCGCCGCCCACCCGATCGAGCGTCACCGGGGCATGGATCGCCCCCACGACTGCTGGGTCGACCGAGATCGCCCCATCGGTGATGAGGGTGATGCGGTTATCCCGGCCGGGCAGGGCAAGGTTCCCCGCCAGGCGGAGCGCGGCGTTGATATCCGCGCGGCCGCCGGGAACGGTCATGGTCCGCAGGCGCGCGCGAAGGTCGTCGGCCTGCTGCTGGTTGGCGGCGGAGAAGGTGCGGGTGGAGGTGCCCACGACGAGGAGGGTGGTGATATCGCCCGGTTGCCATTCCCCCAGCATCGCGATCGCCCTACCTCGGGCGTCGTCGAAGCGCGTGCGGTTCGCGTTCAGGTCGGTCACCGCCTGCATGCTGGTGGAGCCGTCGAGGATCACGATGTCGTGCCGGGGATCGGTGCGGCTGGCGAACGCCCCCAGGACGCCATCGGTGAAGGGCCGGGCGAGCGCGATGGTGAGCGCGGCGGCCGCCAGCAATTGCAGCAGGAGCAGCCAACTGAAGGGCGGCTTACGGAGGCGGGACCGTTCCAGGTCATCGCGCGTGGCGGGCGTCCAGAACCGGAGCGACGAGACGCGCCGGGTGGCAGGCACCTGCCGCCGCATGTGCAGGAGTACGATGACGGCGAGCGAGAGGCCGGCCAGCAATCCGATCGGGGCGAGCAGTCCGGCGTCCATCAGCGCACCAGTCCCATCCCGCGCAGGCGCGTGAACACCGTGGTGTCGATCGCATCGTGGGTGCGCACCGTGAGGACCCGGGCGAGAGACGTGGAATCGAGGGCATCGATCCCGGACTCCCAGTCCCCCCGCTGCGCGAGGTAGTGCTCGATCGATCGGGGCTGCCCGGTGACCTGCATCCGGCCCTGCTGCTCGCCTTCGATCAGTTCGAGATTGTCGCTCGCCATGTCGCGGTCGCTGAACAGCAGCGTGGGATCGGCTTCGGCGGGGTCTTCCAGGCGCAGGAGATAGGTTTCCCAGCCTCGTGCCGCGAGGCGATGCAACGTCGTCGCCAGGTCGTCCGGGCTGTCGTCGAGCGCGTCGGAGAGCACGATGAGGAGACCGGGACGCGATCTCGCGTGGACATATCGGAACATGCCTTCCGCCAGGGTGCCGCCCTCCAGCGGAGATGCCTCCGCTTCAAGGCCCTCGAGGTAGCGGAACACCGGGATGACATGACTGCGCCCCTGCAACGGACCGCGCGCATGCCGGCCGGCAGCGACATCGGCCAGCGACGTCAGGGTGATGCGGTCGAAGTGCCAGAGCGCTATCCAGGCGATGGCCCCGGCTATCCGCTTCGCGTGCAGCAGCTTCGTGGGCAGGGCATCGTCGCTCGTCCAGGTCATCGAGGCGCTAGTGTCGAGCAGGAGGTGGATGTCGTACTCGATCGTCGTGTCGCTCTCGCGCACGAAGAGTTCGTCGAAGCGGGCGTAGGTCGTCCAGTCGATGCGGCGGAAGTCATCGCCGGGGGAGTAGGGCTTGAAGTCGCTGAACTCCGGCGAGAGGCCGCGCCGTCGCGAGGCGTGCTCCCCCGCGAGGCCGATCGTGGCCAGCCGGCGCGATTGCAGGACGAGGTTGCGCAGCCGCGCGAAGGTCGCCTCGTCGTAGAGCGAGGTGGGAGAGCCCTTCGGGGTGGTGGAGACGGCGGGGCGCATCACGGCTGATCCTCGTCGGGCGGCAGGCCATCTCCATCGAAGTAGGCCTTCACGAGGTCGCGATAGCGATCCGGAACCCGGTTGCTGTCCGGACCCGCCGGGCCAACCGTTCCCTGCGTCGCACTGCCGGACGCCGCGCCAGCGCCGCTGCCCGACCCGGAACTGGACGAACCGGTATCGTTGCCCGTCGCAACGCCGTCATCGTCCGAGGTGCCCTGGAGGACGAGTGTCTCGTTCCCACCCTCCGGTTGCTGCGCGGTGTCCGATGTTTCGTTCTGCTGTGAGCTGCCCGGCGGCGGATTGGACGATGCCTTCCCATCCTGCGCAGTCCTGGACGGCTCCTGTTCGTTGCCGCTGCCGCCACCGCCCTGGGAGGTGGTGTCGCTCGCCTCGTTCGGGGTCGTCCCGCCGGATGCCCCGCTTCCCTGCGAGCCGCCCGTCTCCGAGCCCGATTGCTGCGATCCCGAGTCGCCGGACTGGCCCGCCGATCCGGCTTGGCCGGAGGACGACGCTCCGGGTTGCGCCCCGCCCCCCTGCGCCGACGCGCTGGACGACGCCTGTCCCGATTGGCCTGCCTGCCCGGATTGGCCCGCCTCTCCCGCTTGGCCGCTTCCAGCCTGCGTCGAGCCACTGCTGCCATCGCCCTGCGATTGCTGCCCGGCTCCACTCTCGGCAGGATCGGACCCGATGCCGGGCGCGGCCGCGACGCCGGCCCCCGGGTCGCCCTGGGGGGAGCCGCTGGATGCCCCTTCGGACTGGGAGCCGGAGGCATCGCCCGAGTGCGTGCCTTGACCCGTCTCACCGCTCTGTCCGCCCTGGCTCCCTGCCTGCGAGGACGATCCCTGCTGCGACCCCTGGGACGACTGCGAAGACGATTGCTCCTGGCCCGTCTCGGCGCCCTGGCCCTG
>JBQCJS010000642.1:0-3464 GCA_051952485.1 Thermomicrobiales bacterium
ACCTGCTCGTCCAGCATCGCCACAAGGGACCCGATCACCATGCCACAGGACACCGCTTCCATCGCGCCGGAAACCGCCGCGCTCGTCGGGCAGAGCATGATGTTCCGCTTCGAGGGGCCGGTCTTCACCGATGAGGCACGGGCGGCCTTCGCGGAGATGCGGCCCGGCGGCGTCCTCTACTTCGGCGACAACATCACGAGCCGGGAGCAGGTCCGCGATCTCTCCGCCGACCTCCAGGCGGAGGCCCGGCGCCTCGGCATGCCGCCCCTGCTGATCGCCATCGACCAGGAGGGCGGCATCGTCAGCCGCTTCTCGCCGGACATGGTGACCGTGCCCGGCGCGATGGCGCTCACCGCCGATGGCGATCCGGCGGACATCGAGGCCGCCGCCCGCATCACCGGCGAGCAACTGCGGTCGATCGGCGTCAACGTCGATTTCGCCCCCGTCGTCGATGTCAACAACAACCCGAGGAACCCCGTCATCCGCACCCGTTCGTTCGGCGATACGGTCAGCCGGGTCGTGGACGGCGCGCTCGCCCAGATCCGGGGCTACGAGGCGGCGGGGATCGCCGCGACGGTCAAGCACTTCCCTGGTCACGGCGATACGAGCGTCGATTCCCACCTCGGCCTTCCGGTGATCGACCATCCCCGCACCCGCCTGGACGAGATCGAGCTCGCTCCCTTTCGGGCGGCGATCGCCGCCGGGGTGTCGGGCGTGATGACGACGCACATCCTCTTCCCGGCGATCGACACCGATCCCGCCACGCTCTCACAACCGATCCTCACCGGCATCCTGCGCCACGACCTCGGGTTCCGTGGGGTGATCTACACCGATTCGCTCTCCATGCAGGCGATCGAGGACCGCTACGGTCACGGTGTCGCGGCGATCCGCTGCAAGCAGGCCGGGGTCGACGTCCTGGAGGCGAACGAACCGATCGCCAACCAGATCACCCGCTTCCGGGCGCTCGTGGACGCCCTCGGCGACGGGCGCATCGCGGCCTCGACGTTCGCGGCCACGAACGCCCGGCTGGATGCCCTCCGCGTCCGCTACGGCATCACCCAGGAGGTGCCGCCGCTGGCCGATCCCGATCCAGCGTGGGAAGCGGAGGCGACCCGCATCGCCGCGCGCACGATCGTTGCTTTGCCGGAAGGCGAGTTCGATCCCGTTCCGGTCGATGCGCGGGTCGGGTTCATCGACTTCCAGCGCCTCCGCTCCAGCGAGGCCGAGGACCCATTCAATCGCGCCGGCGTCTTCCGGCAGGCGGCGGAGTCCGTCTTCCCCCGCGCCCGCGTCGCCACGCTCGGGCACGAGCCGAGCGCGGAGAGCACCCGCGAGGCGATCGCGATGGTGTCCAGCGTCGATGTCCTCGTGGTGCTGACCCGCGACGCCACGGACAATCCCTACCAGGTCGAGATCTGCACCCAAGCCATCGCGGCCACGAAGCCGGGCACCCCCATCGTCCATGTCGCCCTGCGCGGCCCCTACGACCGTGGCCTGCTCGGGCGCGTCGATGCGACCGTCCTCACCTTCGGCGATCCCGCCGTGACGCTGCGCGCGCTACCCGGGGTCCTTGCCGGGATCACGCCCATCGCCGCCACCATGCCAGTCGCGCTCGCCTGATCCGGGAGGCTGCGCGACGTCCATAACCGGATGGTCCCAGCCGTCACGCGGACCATCGCGCCGGTTTCCGAATCCGTGTCATGGAAGCGCTCCCACCGTGTCATTGAAACACGGGGGCCGACTCCGTATGCTTCCCGCAAGCTCACAATCAAGCGATACCGTTCCGCCCTGTCGCCGGTGATCTCCCTGTGGAGTCCGGCTGCCGGGTTCGCGAAAGGAGGATCGAGCAGCGTGCAGGGATCGGGGTCCACGACGGCGCGATAGCAGGGCAAGGACAGCGAAACGCCGCATCGCGTCGTCTCCACCATCGCAACCACCACCACAACTACCATCCACACGTCTCAGCCGCTCCCTGCCCCGACGATGCGCACCGAAGCGATCGCAGGCAGGGTCGTTGATCCAGAAACGGAGCGCCCGCATGTCGTCTCGCCCATTCTCGAACGTCCGCTTCAGCCGCCGCCAGGCCGGCAAGATCGCCGCAGGAGCCGCGCTCGGCTCGGCGCTGGTCGGCGGCATCCCCGCCAGCCGCATCTTCGCCCAGGCGACCCCCGCCGCCGGGGAAGCCGAGCTGGAGATCTTCTCCTGGTGGACCACCGCCGGGGAGGCCGCCGGCCTCGATGAACTCTTCAAGGCCTTCTCCGCCGCCAATCCCGGCGTGAAGGTCGTGAACGCCGCCGTCGCCGGGGGCGCCGGGTCCAATGCCCAGGTCGCGCTCCAGACCCGCCTCTCCGCGAACCAGCCGCCCGATTCCTGGCAGAGCCACCCCGGCGCCGAGCTGAAGGCGCGCTATGTCGATCCGGGCTATACCGAGGCCATCGACGACCTCTACACCGAGCAGAAGTGGGATTCCGCCTTCCCGCAGGGCGTGATCGACCTCATCACGGTCGATGGCAAGAAGCAGCTCGTGCCGGTCGGGGTCCATCGCGGTAACGTGATGTTCTACAACAAGGAAGTCCTCGAGAAGAACGGCATCACCGTCACCGATGCCTGGACGATGGACGACTACTTCAAGGCCGCCGACACCCTGAAGGCCGCCGGGGTGCCCGCCCTCGCGCTGGGCAGCAAGGACACCTTCGCCGTCGTGCAGCTCTTCGAGAACACCCTGCTCGCCGCCCTCGGGCCGGACGACTTCACCAAGATCTGGAAGGGCGAGGTCGGCTGGGACGACGATCGTGTCACCACCGCGATCCAGAACCTCGCCAAGTACTTCGACTCCGTCAACGCCGACCATGCCGCCCTGACCTGGGACGGCGCGGCCGATGAGGTCTACGCGGGCAAGGCGGCCTTCACCTCGATGGGCGACTGGCTCTACGGCGACGCCACCGCCAAGGAGAAGCAGGACGCCATCGGCTGGGTGAATCACCCCGGCACCGACGGCGCGTTCGTCGCCGTGATCGACGGCTTCACGATGCCGAAGGGCGCCCCCCATCCCGTGAACGCCAAGAACTGGTTGATCGCCGTCGGCTCGAAGGACGCGCAGGAGGCATTCGCCCCGCACAAGGGCGCGATCCCGGCCCGCAGCGATGCCGATGCCAGCGGCTTCAACGACTACATGAAGTGGTCGGCCGCGGCCTTCGGCAAGGATGCGGTCGTGCCGTCGCTGGCCCACGGGTCCGCGGCCTCCCCGCAGTTCCAGTCCGCCGTGAACGATGCCATCGTCTCCTTCATCGTCGATCTCGATGTCGAGACCTTCCAGCAGGCGCTGGTGGACGCGCAGTCGGACGAAGGCTAGCCGCCTCTCCGGGGCGGGGGGGGGGGCACAAAAAACCCCCACCCCCCCCACCCCCCGAGCCGGGGCACCCCCCCCCCAAAAAACAAAAAACTATAAACCACCTAACACACCA
>JBQCJS010000643.1:0-4050 GCA_051952485.1 Thermomicrobiales bacterium
TTACATGCCGGAACTGGGCTGGCATCTCGGCTACCCGGCAAGCCTGATGGCAATGGTGCTGCTGGGTGGTGGTATGTTCCTCTTCTTCCGCAAGCGGGGCTGGCTGTAGGCCCACCGGCTGGTCCACTTCGGCCCGTCTAGTGTGGACGGTGCATGCGCCGCATGGTCCGAAGACAGGAAGATACGGTCCCGTCGTAAACAGCAAAAAGGCCCGCCTCCCCAGGGAAGCGGGCCCGGATCGGTCGATGTGGGGAATGCCAACTAGTCTCGGACCTGGCGCAGCCGCGACGGCTCTTCGGACGCGGGAGCGTACCAATCGGGGTCGTCGTCCAGCACTTCATCGGCGGCGAGCAGGCGCGCCCCCTCATCGAACTCGTCGTCCCAGGGAAGCTCGTCCAGCACCGGCGAGGCCAGGAGCGCCTCCCGGGCCGCTGCGGCGATCGCGTGCGCCAGCTCGATGCGGCTTCCGCCACGACCTGCCTGCGCGAACTCCGCTCGTGCCGCCATGAGGGCGTTCGCCCATCGTGCGGTGTCGGCGCTCCAGGTTCCGAGTTGATCGTAGGCGCAATGGCCGGACTGAGCGAACCAGTCGAGGGTGGCCAGGGCACCAAGCGTCTGCGTCAGGCGCTGCGATTCGTTCGGCGGCACCACGACATCGCGCCCGGCACCGACGGCGAGGACGGGACAGGTGATGCGAGTGAGGGCCTCGCCAAGGTCGAGGTGTTTGGCCAGCTCCCGCACGCTCGTCGCGTCGCTGGCGGAGATCGCCATCAGCTCGTCCCCCAGGAGAGGGCTGATGCGACCGATCCAGCGCTCCGGCTGGACCGGAGCCGTCACCGCGACGACCCCGGCGATGCGCCGGTCGTAGGCGGCGCATCGAATCGCCTGGTTGCCCCCGAGGCTGATGCCGACCACCACGACCTGCGAGAGGTCGAGGCGGGGATCGACGGCCAGCAGATCGAACACGCCGTCGAGGATGTCGTCCTGGTCGGCGGCGAAGGGAGTGCGTGCGGCCTCTCCGGTGCCAGGACTGTCGAGGGCGAGGACGGCAAGCCCGGACCGCATGAACGGCGCTGCCCAGGTGAACGTCTCCTCCTTGGACGAGCTTGCTCCATTCAGCAGCACGACCAGGCCGTAGCGGCCCGTCGCCTCATGCTCCATCGGAACGTGCAGGTAGCCCGGAAGCGCCTTGGTCCGCCATGGCACGGCGACCTTCGTGGCGGAAGGGTAGACATAAGGAAGCGCATGCGTGAAGAGGGACGCGGCGGCGGCCCGGCACATGACGGCCGTGCGGCGGTCGTTGGGATCGGTCACGATCTGGGCGACGTGGTAGCAGAGTCCCGCCATCGCCTGGTTGCGGGCGCCGTCGATCTTGTTGCCCGCCGAGACCTGGCGGCGGAAGTCCCCGAGGTACCGTTGCGCGGTCGCGATCCAGGCATCCGCCCAGGAGTCGAGGCTCCGGATGCTTCCCAGTGTCTCGTCCACGACATCGTCCGGCAGGCCCATCGCGGTGAAGCGCGCCCGCAAGGAAGCGGGTATCGCCCGCGCGGTGCGCATCCGGAGGACCAGGTTGGCCTGCCGCCGGGTGAGGCGGCGGTTCAGGCGCCAGGCGTCCGCGCCGTAGCGCCAGTCCGGCAGGTCGCCGCCCGCGCGTGGGGTGGACGTCGAGGGAGGGGGAGACAGTGATGTGGACGGCGCCGGCAGGACACGATCCGCCGCGTCTTCGGATGTTGCGGCGTCCCGGTCCTCGCGCCAGGCGAGGGGGCGCTCGAACTGGACCGCATCATCGGCCGGGGCGGCAGGAGCCGGTGCGATCCCGATGGCGTCAAGGTCGGGCAGGGTCGCCTCGGCGCGGGAGGGCATCGGGGGAACCGGGAAACGGCCGGTCTGGCGGGGATGGTCCTGTTCGGTCATGGGGCGCTCGTCCAGGGATGATGGCGATTCACAGGCGGCAGGCAGTGCGGGTTGCCCAGGGTGCTGGACGACTATCGTCGCATACCAGCCCAGTCGCTGTGAACCTCGCGAAGAAGGCCGCGCACCGCGCGGGCCTCCCGGTCGTCACGGCAGATGAAGACGATGCGTTCGATGCGCGAGCTGAAACGACGTTGATACCCCACGATCTCATCGATCATGAGCGGGAAGGCGCTTGCGCCGTCCAGGCCGATCGAGGCCATGCTGCCGCCGAGCGACGGCATGGCGATGGTGCGAAGTCGCATGGATTCCGCCAGCTCCAGCGTGGCGCCGGTCGCGCTGCGCACGACATCGGGACGCTCCACCGGCGCGCCGAGGGCATCGGAGACGACGGCATGGAGGATCGCCCGGATGCCGGCGTTCGCCAGGGCTCCGGACCCGGTCGCCAGTGCCGTGCCAAGGGCGAGCGGCGCGCGCGCCATGGCCTCGCGTTCGATATCGAAGCCCCCGGCGTTCCGGATCGAGCCGGCAATCCCCACCCCCATCGCCCCGGACCGGTTCGCCGGCACCACGAGCGCGGCGACCTCCTGCGTCAGCATCGGGCGCGCCGAGACTGCGAGCAGCGTGCGTCCAAAGCGCAGGGCGTCGCCTTCGGTGGGATGGATGGGAGCGTCGCGGCCAATCACGGGGTGTTGAGCCTTCGGATGCGATACCGTGCGGAAGCGCACGGCCGTTCGGGAGGCCTGCCTGCAACTTTCGTTGGACCTGGCGGGGTGTTTACCAGTTTTCCGTTGCACGAGGGTGCTGAGCCAATGGGACAGGGCGTCCACCCGGGGGGACGCCCTGCTGCTTCCGCTGATAGCCAGCCCACACGGTCTCAGGTCGAGCCCGGCCCGAAGTCGCTTGGAGAGATGATCCGGACCTCACCGGTGGTGGTGTCGACATAGAGGATGTCGGTGCCGGACCACGCCACACTGCCCACCTGATCGCCCGACGGCGGGGTATACGTGGCGACCAGCCCGCCATATAGATCCCAGATCTCCACCGACGTGCCCGTGCTCACCACCACCTGATTGTCGTCCGAGAGATCGAAGTCGATCCCGCTCGTCGGCACCTTGGCGATCACCGCCCCGTTGTTCACGTTCTCGAACACGATGGCGCCATCCGAGAACGACCCGACGAACCCCCGATCCGGATAGAGTCGGATCATCTGGCGGTCCGACACGGGCGGATCGCTCGTGACCCCGACGCCGGTGGCGGTGGAGAACCAGCCGCTCGCCGTCTCGATCAGCAAGCCGTCCCCGAACACAAAGCTGGTCCCCGTCGCCTCGTCCCCGGTGCCGAGCACCTGGTCCTCCCCGATGGTGCCATCCGCGCGCACGGCGACGGCGTGGTAGGTCGCCTGGCCGCCCGAGGTGTCCTCGTAGACGAGCGACGACCCCACCCAGCCGATGGCGCGCAGGCTGCTGCCGCGCCCCTCGCGATCGGCCACGACCGGCTGGCAGGAGCCGGCCGCGGTGCAGACGGCAAGCCGGCTGTCCTGGACCGTGCCGATGGTCAGCCCGTCCGGGGAGACCTGGGGGGCCGAGGCGTCGCCCACCGGAGCCCAGGCATCTCCGGTCGCCTCGATCCGGGTGCCGGCATCGGCTGTCCCCAGCGACCGTCCGGGATCGCCCGACGATGCGGCACCTTCCGGCGTCGAAGCGTCTCCGGCGGGAACGATCTCGGTCGTGGCGCCGCCGGTGCCGTCGTTCGGGATCGACTGATCCTGGCCCGGTGTTTCGCTGGCCGGGCCGATGGTCGGCGCAGTGTCTTCGGGGCTCTCGGTGGCGGCCGGTTCGATCAGCCCGCCCGCTTCGGTCGTGGGAGCCGACTCCGATTCGGCGGGCGTCGGTGGTTCGGCGGTGGGGAGGGCGGATTCCTCCGTCGGCGAACCGTCCGTCTCGGCGGGAGCATAGGTTCCCGTCGTCGATTCGATCGGGGGCGATCCCTCGGTCGGCGTCACAGTGGGCCCCTCGGTCGGGAACACCGGGGCCTCGGTCGGGGCGACGGTCTCGGTCGGCGCTAGCGCTTCGGTTGGCGCTTCACTCTCCGTCGGGACGCTCGTCTCCGTCGGGACGCTCGTCTCCGTCGGCTCGT
>JBQCJS010000644.1:0-3720 GCA_051952485.1 Thermomicrobiales bacterium
CAGAAACCGGGAGGCGCCGACTTGTCTAGCCCGGCGATCACCGCTTCCGACCGCGCGATCTCCTCCCGGTAGGCGTCCAGCACACAAGCGGCCGTGAGGTCGGGAGCGACGTTCCAGGCGTTGCCACCCGCCTCCAGGGCAGCGAGCACGGCGGGATCGCCCGCCATCACCCCGGAGAACCAGAAGCGTTCCACATCCAGCGTGAGGTGCTGGGCCAACCCGAGGCAGGTCCAGCCGGACGGCAACACGGGCTGCCGCAACGCCGCCTCGTCCAGCCCATCCAGGGCCCCGAGGATGTGTTCGCGCTGGGCGCGCAGGTAATCGAGCAGCAGGGTCCGCTCGTCGCGAACGGTGGGGGAAGGCGTATCGGGCATGGATCGGCTCCGGATTCGGTCGGCACGGCGCGGGGAGGCGGGGCACCGTCCCATGCTAGCAGGAGACGCCGGGCCGGCTTCTCCCCGCTTGCGCTCGTGGAACACGGTCGCGATCGCGGTGACGACGCTCCCGCATCGCCCGGTCCGGCAATCGTGCCCTGCGGAAAGGAACAGGGATTCCCTTTTCGGCTCCGAGAGTTGCAGTCCCCGATACCGCCCCTTGCAGCCGCGGATCTCGTCATCGACAGGCACCGCCCGCGAACGACTACGGCATGACGTGACCCTACGCCGGAACCACCTCCATGTAGGTCATCGCTTCCGAGGGCGCGAAGCTGGCCGCCGTGTTGCCCGCCCAGACCTCCCCGTTCACCAGCGAGAGGCGGCGATGCGGCTGCCCCTCACCCAGGCCGAGATCGTCCAGGTCGACCCAGAACACGTTGGGCCGGTCGGCGGGATCGAAGTAGTAGCGGCGATTCGTCTGGTCGGCGACCGTGCGCCACTGGGTCGCCGAGGTGTTCGGTGCGCCGTTCACCATCTCCACAGCGCGGGGCGCCGAGACATTGCGCATGATCGACATGACATCGGCCACGGCCCCGTTGGGTTCGTCGTCCGAGAGCAGGCTCAGGTAGTAGGAGGCCCGCACGAAGCGATCGGCCGAGCGGCTCGTGCCGGGCAGCATCACGTTACCGCCGATCTCCTGCCAGTAATCGGTCAGCGCACGTTGCTGTTCGTAGATGGGGGAGTTCGTCATCACCCCGAACTGCCGGCCATGGTGGACCGTCAGCGTCCCGTCCAGGTATTCGAGAATGGCAGAATCGCCGCTCGCGTCGGAGAGGGAGAGGTGACCGGTGCCCGGCTGGCCATCGGGCGTTTCCCGCGTCACGACATAGACCTCGCCGCTGGTCAGCCCTTCGACCGCTTCGGCCACGGTCGCAAAGCGATCGAGCGCATACTGCACCCACATCGCAATGGAGAGCGCCCCGGCGGGGCTCTCATCGGTCAGGTCGTGGTAGACCGACTCCGCGAGATAGAGCAGGTTCGCCACCAGGCCCGCCTCGTTCAGCCCATCGGTCGTCACCGCATGCCACGATCCCACTCCCACGCTGCCGTAGCGCGAGGTCCAGGTGGCAGCCCGCGGGCCGGCGGCGCCATGCCGTTCCACGCCGCGCGGGAATGCCCAGAGGTCCGAGGGCATATCGACGAACCAGTCCAGGGTTCGGCCGGTCAGCGCGAGACCGCCCGGGCTGACGTAGAAGACGCGCGTGCACATGTTCCCCTCCCGGTGGCACCGGCGGTGAGACGACATCGAAGCCCACATTGCCCCATAGGAAATAGTTGCCTATCTCGCTCGCTGGAGTGTACGGGTTGCGGCGGACGCGGGAAAGCCGTCGACCGTTCATCGCCTGATGCGCGGGACCCGGATGCCGATACGCGCTGGATGCGTGGCACCCGTGCTAGACGCCCCGTTCCGCCGGCAGGCGCCCGGACGCCACCGCTGCCTCCACCGCCGCGAAATCGCGCTCCACTACCTCGCGATAGGCCACCGCCCAGTCGGCCACCGCATCGTCGAAGCGGGCGCTCTCCTGCAGGTATCCCTCGATGATGCCCGCGGTCGCGCTCTGGCTGTGTCCCCGCGCCAGCAACGCCCCGCACAGGTGGGCATATTGCTCGAATTGTCCGGCATCCAGTGCGGCGAGGTCGAGCGAGCCCTTCATGTCACGGAACTGGCGCACGTAGTAGTCGCGGCCCGCCGCTTCGAAATACCCCAGGAACGGGTCGGAGGCAGCCTGCAACGTGCGCTGGCAGGAGATGACCCGGAAACCGTTCACCCCGCTCCGGGGCCGGATCGCCCGGTCGTGAATCCGCGACGGCCTGCCGCCGTAGGTCTCCAGCACCGACGGCTGCGCCTCCTTGATCTGGAGGAAGAACGGCTCGCGGGCCGGCCCTTCCAGGAGCTGGATGTAGCACCGCGTCCCCACGCTGCCGACCCCCACCACGCGCAGCACGGTATCCACCACGGAGAACTGGCTGACCAGGACCGCGATGTCCGCGCGGACGGTGCGGAGATACTGGTTGGTGAGGTGGCGGTTCAGGTCCTCGGTGACGGTGGGATCGTGTTGCACGATGGGGGGTTGCTCCACGATCCGCGTCCGGCCGTCGACGGTCTCCACATCGAGCTTGTCGAGCACCCGCGTGGAGGTGTTGCGCATCGCCCGGCGGGCCGTCTGGCGGACCATCCGCTGCGTATCGCTGTCCAGCGTCTGCGTGAGCCAGGTCGTCTCCCCGCGATAGTAGTAGCGTTCCAGCGCGGTCATCTCCATCATCAGCGCGAGCGTCTCGCGATAGCCCATGGCGCTCGCGCGGGCACTGTCCCGAGCCCGATCGGCCGACACCCCGGCATCGAGTGCGCCAAGGTAGGCACTCGCCGCCAGCCGCTTGAGATCCCATTCCCACGGGGCGTTGCTGGCCTCGTCGAAGTCGTTGAGGTCGAAGGTGAGTGCCCGCTCCGGGGTCGCGTAGAGGCCGAAGTTGGCGACGTGGGCGTCGCCGCAGGCGATCACGTCGATCCCGGTGACCGGGGCGGCGGCGAGATCGTGCGCGAAGACCGCCGCGCATCCCCGGTAGAAGGCGAAGGGCGACTGGAGCATGCGCCCGACCCGGACCGGCACGAGATCCGCGATCCGGGTACGATGCTGCTCCTCCAGGATCGCGACGACATCGCGATCGGGCAGCACGAGCGGGGCGTGCTCCCGGCGCGGCATCTGCTTCCGCAACGCGATCCCCTCCGCGCGCATCTCCTCCAACGACCGCGCCCGCCGCTCCTGCATGCTCATGACCGCCTCCCCTGTGGGCACCCCGCGACCTCACGCCGCGTTTCCGCTGCGCAAGCATACGCATCCCCATCGGACCCGGCGACACCTCGCTGGAAACCCTTCCCGCCTTGTACGACGTCATCGCGAGCAGCCATGACGCGGTGGACGCAGGCCGCCTCGCCAGCACGCAGGAGGATCGCGAACATCCATCACCCCCGCCGTGCATTCGTCCCCCACCGCCGTGCATTCGTCCCCCACCACCGCGTCATCCCGAGTCGTCGTGAAGCGGTGGATGCTCGCCCCCTCGCCGGAGGCCATGAACACTGGCCCCACGTTCTCCCCCCGGTATGTCATCCCGAGCGGAACGGTGCATCCGGTACGCGAGCATTCGGGAGGGAGTGGAGTCGAGGGATCACCCTGCAGGGACGACGCCGTGCGTGCACCCTGATCCCAACCACTCGACTCCGTGCTGCGTCTCGCTTGAGCTGGCAGGTGCAGGGTGGGTCGGGCCGCCATGATGGCCGCAGCACGAC
>JBQCJS010000645.1:0-7810 GCA_051952485.1 Thermomicrobiales bacterium
ATTAGTTGGACGACGAACGGGGATTCCGGTGCGATCTGGTCGCACCGGAACCTCCGTTCTCCAGGAAGCACGTCGCATCGAAGCGACACTGCCCCTAGAAGTCGACGATATCCGCGAGAATCAAGGGCTGGGAGATCGTCGCTCCATAGATGTTCTGGAACGAGTACATTCCTGATGCCGTCCCATATACGGTGATCCACGATCCCTCGTAGATTCCCTGCGTGTCGCCTTCGTAGTAGACGTACACCGGCTCAGTACTTCCGTCAGGAGCGGTCACCATGATCTGAATCTCGGCACTCGTGGCGTCTGCGTAGATATTGAAGACCGAGCCAGCGACAACGATCTTCTCGCCTTCGAAACTCCCAGACCGGATCTTCAGATCGCGGACGTCCACTTCTTTGTACTTCGCCCGTACCTGCTCGGCGCTAGGTGTCGGCTCGTTGATCCAAACGCCCGTTGCGTTCCTGCAGAGTGCCCAAAGTCCAAGCTCTTTCTGTTCCGCCTCCTCCGCAAGGACTTGGAGCCAGGTACCGATCGAACTCTCGCTTCGATTCGCGAATCCTGCAAAACCCTGCTCGACAAGCGCGGCATTCAGCAGAGCGAGACCACCAGCGGAGGCATCCCAGTACCACACCAGGTCACCTTCTCCTTGGGAATCCTTCTGAAGCCAGACGGTCCCACCGGTCATGGTCAGAACGGCGGTCGAGGATTCTGGTCCATAGCAACCGTCTTGTTCAGGCATGGACAAACCTGAAAGAATCGCAACACCATCGGCTGTACTGACCGTCAACTCGCTCCCATTTGCTTCGAGCAGATTTGCCTGCTCAACTACAAATGGATCCGGCTTGTCCAGGTTGCTGGAATCCAGCTCATCGACCAGCGTCCGCTGCAACGGCAGCACCTGGTCGCCCAGCACCAGCGCCGCGTCCTTCTCGCTCACCGCGTCGCTCGTGTAGGCGAGCACCACGCGCGCCGTCTGGCTGTCCGCGATCGCGACCGTGTTGTCGGCTTCGACCTTCGATGCACCGAACTTCGTCGCCGGAAGCACCTTTTCGGGAGCAACCGCGCCAGCCGTCCCGCCATCTACCGCACCCAGTTCGAGGTCATCGATCGCGAACGTGGCGTCCGATCCCGTGTTGGTGATGTCGGCGACGACAACGACCCAGTCCTCTCCGGCACGCTTCGCCAGGCTGAAGTCATCGAACTCGGCCCCGATCGCCGCCTGCTGCGCCACGACGAGCCACTGCCCATCGACGAATCCGGACGGGGTCTCGGCGTCCGCCGCCATGACCGGGGCGCTCCCCACGAATCCCGCCGCCATCGACACGCACAACGATCCCAACGCCACCCATGAAAACGTACGTCTCACGACTCGTCCCCCCTGTCAGCCCACACGATCGTCGCGGATACAGGCACAACGCAACACATGACGCATGACGATCCCCACGCGGAGACAACGGGACGCTGAACGCCCGAAACACCCCGAACCTGGGCCGCGACGACGAGACATGGTTTGCCGGTTCCTTGTGATCCTTGTCCGTAGTGTATGCAGAAGGAGAACGGATGTCCAGATACGAACGAGCCCCGGAGGATATCCTCCCGGGGCTCGTCATCCGTATCGCTGTGCGACCGGGACTGGCGCAGCCTAGTCGTTGCTGAGCAGCACCGCGCGGTCGAATCCGCTCGGGACCGCCGTCGGGCGTCCCGCGTTCACCGTCGCCTGCACGAACGTGTCCACCTCGTCGGCGTAGAGGTCCGTCGTCGTGAAGAGGAAGAACCAGACGTGCGGGCCATACTCGTCGGTCACGACCAGGAACCCGTCCTGCCCGTCGATCTTCAGCGTGAAGAGGCGCACCGCCGTCGTATTCGGGTAGGGCGTCAGGAAGTCGCCGCCGCGCAGGCTCCGGATATCCTCCCCGAAGAGATCGCGCAGCGTTGCGGCATCGACCGCGTTGACGAAGTTCGTGTTCGAGTAGACATCGCCCGTGTCGTAGGCGAGGACGGTGATCGTGTCGGAGCCGCGCGACGCCTCCGAGACCCAGACCCACGTCTGGCCCTCATAGGCGGCCGCCCCGCTCGGCGCCAGCAGCGACCCGAGCACGAAGCCGAAGACGGTCAGCGCAAGCACCAGCATCTGGAACGGCGCCCGCACGCGGGTAACGATGGGACGGATGATGGACGATTTCATGGCAAGACTCTCCCCGGACCGACGCGGCATGGCGTCGATCGAATTGCGAACGAATCGGTTGTGATGAAGTCCCGGATGGTTCCGAATCGGCCGCTTCCCGGCCGTTCTCCATCACAACGCAGCCATCCGCGATTCGGTTCCCGTCCTCCCGAGGATCGTTTCCAAATGCCACCCGAACGCGGCGGAACCCCACCCGGCGTGATGCCGGGTGGGGTTCCTGTCCTGCGGTTGCTCGGTTGGCCAGCTCGGGCTGGCGTCGGTCAGGCGGCGTGCGTCGGGTAGCGGCGGGCGGTCCGGATCGCGTCGCGCACGGCGGCTTCTTCCGTATCGCCCACACCGAGCACCTGCTCGCCCCAGTGCGACGCGCCATCGCGGCTCACCACGGCCTGCACGAACCGGCGATTGGCCGTCACGGCCTTCATCTCGTCGAGGCCGCGCAGCGTCCACCCGCTGTCCGGCATCTCGCTGGCGATCATCGCCTGCAGCTGCTTCCACCGTGCATCGTTCGGAAACGTGTTCATCGCGTGCTGCTCCCTTGCAGTGTCACAACCGGACCGTCGTCGATGGCGGCCCTTGCGGTGGCAACGAACGTCAGTGCTGTCGGTTGCCTGGCGCTATTGAAGCAAACCCCGGTTCGCGATGGCAAGATTGTGATTCTTGCGACAAGCCGCCGGTCCTCCGGGGGCGAACCCGGCGCGTTTCCGGTAAGGCCGTCCGGCGCACCGGTGGCTCACGACCCTTCCTGGCCGGACGGCCGGGCGGTATGCTGGCGCGAGCAGTCCCGAATCCCGTCCCCGTTCCGGGGCACCCCCAGCAGGGGAGATGCCTCACGTCCTCGCCGTCCCCTATCCGCTCCGGGAGGTCTCGTCCCCATGGAACTCCGTCTCGACAACAAGGTCGCGCTCGTCACCGGCTCGGACAGCGGAATCGGCCAGGGCATCGCCCGGGGCTTCGCGCAGAGCGGCGCCGATGTCGTCGTCACCTGGCGCTCCGATCGCGACGGAGCCGAGGAAACCGCCCGCATGGTCACCGACGCGGGGCGACAGGCGCTGGTCGTGCAGGCCGATGTCGCCGACGCGGCGTCGGTGGAGGCCCTCTTCGCGGCATTGGACGACCGCTTCGGCCGGCTCGACATCATGGTCAACAACGCCGGGGTCGGCGAGCGCGGCGCGGTCCACGAGCTCGACTTCGATGCCTGGATGCGCGTCCTCAACGTGAACCTGAACGGCACCTTCCGCTGCTCCCAGCTTGCCGCCCAACGGATGCTGGCGCAGGGAGGCGGGGGCCGCATCATCAACATCACCTCCGTCCACCAGGAGGCCTGTTCCGGCACCGGCGCCGCCTACAACGCGTCGAAGGCCGCGGTCCGCAACCTCACGCGCACCCAGGCGATCGAACTGGGGCCGCACGGGATCACCGTCAACATCATCGCGCCGGGCATGATCGTGACGCCGATGAACCGGCGCGCGATGGACGATCCGGACTACCTCGCCTGGGCGGGCGAGCAGATCCCGGCGCGCCGGGCGGGTTACCCGGACGACATCGCGAACATGGCGGTCTTCCTCGCCTCGGACGCCGCCAGCTACTGCACCGGCTCCACGTTCTACGTCGATGGCGGCTGGATGCTCACCCGCCCGCCGGTGTAGCGCCCCGGCGCCCGCCCGATTCGCATTCGGGCGGAGCCATGTTCCATACTGGAAGGAATCGCGTCCTCGCGGACACGGGCGTCGTTCGCCCGCGTGACGCGCCTCGCGCGCGGCCCGCTTCCTCCCTTCGACCGGATCGCGGCGACGTCCCGCGTCCCACCCCACCCCTGATACGGAAAGGCACTGATCGTCTTGAGCAGTCTCATCGGCGACATCGCAGGCTGGGCCACCGATGTGATCGAGAAGCTGGGCTACGTCGGCCTCGCCATGATCATCGCCCTCGAAAACGTCTTCCCCCCCATCCCCTCCGAGGCCGTGCTGCCACTCGCCGGCTTCCTCACCGGCCAGGGCCGCATGAACTTCTTCGGGGCGGTCGCCGCCGCCACGTTCGGCGCGGTCGTCGGGGCGCTCGTCCTCTACGGCATCGGCTACTGGTTCGGCGATGCCCGCCTGCGCTGGCTCGTCCGCAAGTACGGCCGGTTCCTCGGCGTCAGCGAGGCCGACCTCGACAAGGCCAATGCCTGGTTCGACGACAAGGGTGGCATCGCCGTCCTCCTCTGCCGCGTCGTGCCGATCGTGCGCAGCCTCATCTCCATTCCCGCCGGCATCCGGCGGATGCCGCTGCTGCCCTTCATCGGCTACACGGCCCTCGGCGCGGGCGTCTGGAACAGCGTGCTCATCGGCGCGGGCTGGGCGCTCGGCGACAACTGGGAGGAAGTCGAGCAGTACGTCGGCTATCTCCAGTACGTCGTGATCGTGGCCGTGATCGCGGTCGTCGCCTTCTGGTTCTGGAAGCGCAACCCGTTCAAGTCCCGCACCTCCGCCTGATCCAACGGCACGCATCCACCACACGAGCGCGGCATCCGGTTGCCGCGCTCGCTTGCGTTTCCCGTTCCGACCGCCTCACAATGGGATCTCCCGCCGACCCTGGACCGATCGGTACGCAGGCGGCGAGTCCGGCCCAGTCGTCGGGCTCGCGTCCCCATCCCGAGGTGAGCCCATGTCCCTCCCCGAACGTCATCCCTCCGCCCAGGATGTCCGCTCCGCCATCGCCACGTCCATGGCGACCACGATGGATACCGAACGGAGACGCACGCGCCTGCGCGAACGATTCGCGGCACTCCCCGACCCGATCGACGCGCTGGTCGTCACCGACCTGCGCAACATCCGCTACCTGACAGGGTTCACCGGTGGTGCCGGCATCCTCGCGATCACGCTGACCGGCGTCACCTTGGTCACCGACGGGCGCTATGGCGAGCGGGCTGAAGCCGATCTCGCTGCCCACGGCACCATCGCGGACCTGGTGGTGACACGGGAGGGCCAACGCGATGCCATCGCGTCCGCGCTCAATGCCGCCGCTCGCATCGGCCTGGAAGCGCTCCATGTCACATGGGACCAGCAACGACGCTATCAGCAGGAGTGGTTTCCTGGCAAGGAGTTGGTCCCGACCGTGGGCGTGGTCGAGCGCCTCCGGCAGGTGAAGGACACCGCCGAAGTCGCCCGCATCCGGGCGGCGGCCCTGCTGGCCGATCACGTCCTGCAGGTGACGGTGAACGACCTCGTTCCCGGCATGAGCGAGCGCGAGATCCAGTGGCTCCTGGATGACCGGATGCGCGCACTGGGGTCGGAAGAACCGGCCTTCCCGACGATCGTGGCATCCGGCACGAACGCATCGCTGCCACATCATCGTCCCTCGGACCGACCGCTGGCGGACGGAGACCTGCTCACCATCGACTTCGGAGGCGTCGTCGACGGGTATCGCTCCGATATCACCCGCACCCTCACCATCGGGGACGTGCCGGCAGAATCCCGAGGGATCGTGGACATCGTGCGGGAGGCGGAAGCCGCCGGAGTTGCCGCGGTGGCGGCGGGCAAGACAGCCGAGGAGATCGACCGCGTCTGCCGCGACCTCATCACCGAGGCGGGCTACGGCGACCGTTTCATCCACTCGACCGGACACAGCATCGGGCTGGTCACGCACGAGCCGCCGTTCCTGATGCGCGGCGTCACCTATGTGCTGGCGCCCGGCATGGTCGTGACGGTGGAGCCGGGGATCTACGTGCCCGGCCTGGGCGGTTGCCGGATCGAGGATCTCGTCGTGGTCACCGAAGACGGCTGCGACGTCCTCTCCGGCACGCCGCGCACCCTGACCCGCTGACGGCGGCCGCAGTATCCGGAGTCCTTGGCGTGCCACCGCTACGCCTCCCCGGTGCCACATCTCCAGCCTTGCCTGGCTGCCTGGTCGATGGCAGGATGAGGGGACTGTCAAGCCCAACGTGTCGCATGTGCCGGGGGAGCGGCGAACCAGTGGTCGGAGGGCTCGCCCTCCGACGTGGTTGTGGTCCGACCGAAACCCCTGCCGTTGGTGGGCGGCCCGCCAGGCAGGCGTTAGGCACCTTGAGAGAGACAGTCTAGCGAGGAACCAATCGTTCGTCCCCGCATCCGCGCCATCCCGAAGGAGCACTGCATGATCGTGCACGAGACCTCGCCCGGCCGTACGTTCTGGGTCCGGCTCGACCCGCACCAGGATGTCCTGCTCGGGCTGCGCCAGGCCGTCGCCGAAGCCGGCATCGCCAACGGCGCCATCCTCGGTGGCGTCGGATCGCTCAGCGCCTACCACTTCCACGTCGTGAGTTCGACCGACCTCCCGCCCACGAACGCCTTCGTCCGGGGCGACGGGCCGTGGGACATCGTGAACGTCAATGGCGCCATCCTCGGCGGGCGCGTCCACGCCCACATCACCTTCACGAACGAGACGCAGACGCTCGGCGGCCACCTGGAGGAGGGCACGACGGTCCTCACCTTCGCGATCATCCACATCCAGGAGACGCCGGATATCGACCTCGCGGCGTGGGACACGGTCGGGCCACTCGACCCCTCAACCACGCCGTAGCACGCCGCCGGGCCGCTCCCGGTGAGGAGCGGCCCGTTTGGCGAGAAGGTCAGGACGCCGGCGTTGTGGTAGCCGTGCCGGCGGAGGCAGGAGTTGCTCCCGGCGTCGTGGTAGGCGTCCCGCTCGGGATCGTCCACGGCAAGGGCACGTCGAGCGCCGGAACCGGCACCCCGTGCTGACGTGCCCACGTCTCCCAGGTCGCAGAGCACCCCGCATAGGGGCAGAAGGCGAGCGTTTCATCCACCTTCCAGGAACCGGATGCCCCCGTAAGGACATACAGCACCGTTGAGAACGAATCAGACTCGTCGATCTGCCACTGCTGGGGCTTCCAGGAGTCGTCTTTCCAGTACAGGGCTGTGGCTGGGATCGCGATGCGGCCGTCTTCAAGCAAGAGTGCGTTCGCCGGGTTGAATGTGAGGGCAATCAGCGGCTGATTCTCTCCGGTAGCGCGGCGCTGGTCGAGGATCGAGGCTGGAGGCGTTGAATCAAGGATCACCGCGTAGGCGTTCGGGCTCCTGGCCGGAGCCATCGCCGAGATGAGCATCTGCCCCTCCAGCGCCCGTGCATCCAGCTCCTCGCGAGAGCTTGTCCGGGTCGAGGTGTCAGAGGCATAGAAGAGATACGCAGGCGACTCCACGGACCTCGCCTGCTCCCGCAATCCATAGAGACCGCACGTCGCGTCTGTGTGCGCCACCTCCGCCGCGGCCTCCGCATCCGCCGGCACCGGCGTCCCGGCCACCGCGTAGGAGCGACCGGAGATGTCCGGCTGCGACCGCATGATCTCCGCGTATCGCGCGTGCGGCATCGGCGCCACGTCGCAATCCTCCGGCACCGGCCAGCGCAGCCAGTTTTCCGTCGCGACCGGCGACGGCGAGGCGTACGCCGTCCCCACTGCCAGCGAGGTCGCCGACGCCAGCAGGTGATCCCCACCACCGCCCGGTCGCAGCGACCACGCCATGCTCCCCATCCCCACCAGCACCGCGATCACCGCCGCCAGCGACACCCACGACGTCACCAGGCGCAATCCGGATCGCCCCCGTCCCGCCACCCGCACGCCCATCGGCACGATACCCACCGCCTGCG
>JBQCJS010000646.1:0-2965 GCA_051952485.1 Thermomicrobiales bacterium
CGATCTCGTCGTCCACCCGGTCGGTCAGCATCTGCGCCTCCGGGTCCTGGAAGACGAACCCCACCGCCGCCGCAAGCTCGCGCGGTCCGCTCCGGCGGGTATCGACCTCGCCCACGCGGACACTGCCCGCGAACCGACCGCCGGTGAAATGGGGCACCAGCCCGTTCGCCAGTCGCAGCAGGGTCGATTTACCGGTACCGGACGCGCCGACCACCAGCGTGAACGATGCCGGGTCGAGGTCAAGCGACACGGCGCGCAGGATCGGCTCGTCCACGCCCGGGTAGGCATAGGTGACCGCCTCGATGGCGAGTGCGGGAATGCGGTCGCTGGCGATCATCGGTCGTCCCCCGGCCCGTACGCGACGATCGCCGCCGGCAGCGCCAGCAGCGGCAGCACGAGCATCATCACCAGATCGACCGTCGGCCACTCCAGCCGGGGATACGGATCGAATCCCAGGCCGCCAGGCTGGGCGATCCACCGCCACAGGAAGACCCCCGCGACAACCATGCTTCCGGCACAGATCGCCGTATCCGCCCAACGCCACCGCGCCATCCGGTAGCGCGTGCGCGGGGCATCGGCCACCGGTCGGCGCAGGAGGCCAGCGACGAGCGCCGCCGCGCCCCCCGCCAGCAGGAACGGCCACGCGATCCTGCCCCCACTCACGAGGTCGTAGCCGCCGGCTGCCATCCCCACGAGTCCCACGATCAGCGCGAGGTCGGCCGTCCCTCCCGCGCGGCGGCCACCGTCCGGAATGGGGCGGCCGCCGAATCCCCGCGTTTCCAGCACCTCCGCCGTCGTCATCGCCCGCTCGAGCCCCTGCGCCAGCAAGGGCACCACCAGGGGCAGGAAGGACCGCGGACCGCGCAGGGGGATGCCACGGAGGACCATCGATTCCCGGATATCGGTGAGGGAGCGGGAGAGTTCCGGCAGGAAGACCCAGGCAACCGAGCCCGCGACGGCCAGCGGCGCGATGCGCTGGGGCAGGCTGCGTGTGAGGTCGATCCAGCGCATCAGTGCGCCGAGCGTCGTGCCGACCAGGAGGAGGACGAAGAGCGCCAGCGCGCTCACCACCCCGTAGGCGAACGCGTTCCAGGTCAGCTCCCCGCCAATCACCGGCCACGACTCCGGCAGTGTCGCCAGCACGCGATCGCCGGAACGAACGGTGAGGACGTTGAAGACGACCCCGATCGCGAGCATCAGCGGCGCGATGCGGAGCATCCAGCCGATGCCCACCAGTCGCTCGGGCGGCACGCACGCGAAGCGAACGATGAGCGCCACGATCCCGAGTTCGACCAGGACGAAGGGATTGCGCGCGAGCAGGGCGATCAGGAAGGCGCTCGCCCCCCACACCATCCACGCCCGTACATCGAAGGGAGGCGCGGTCCTCATGTGGGCGTTCCCTCCCGGCGACGGGATGCGCGTCGCACCAGGACAAGGCCGCCCGCTCCCATCGCCACGAGGATGCCTCCCGCCGCCAGATACCGATCCCAGGCCGGGCGCTCATCCGTCGCTCCGGGAATACGGCCCTGATTCGCCAGGGCCGGACGTGGTGAGGTGGCATCGCGATCGAAGCCGCTGCGCGTCATCACCTCGTCGAGCGATGGCATCGCAAGGCCGTCCGGCGCGCCGGTCCCGCCCGCCCACGCCCAGCCGTAGACCTGGCCCGGCTTGACGCGCACGGCAGACGCGCCAAGCGGACTCAGCACCCAGCCAGTCGCCCCTCCGACCAGGAACCGCCAGAACGGCGAGTCCGCCGAGGCTGTCTGGCAGAGGCGCGTCCGGCAGGCGGAAACGTCGCAGCCAACGACCTCGATCTTGCAGACGCCCTGGCCGTATCCGCCGAAATCGATCGCGAGCACCGTCAGCCCGGCAGCCTTCAGGAGTGCCAGCCCATCGAGCTGCTGGCCGTCCAGGGGAACCGTCGCGTAGCTGAACGCTCCATCGCCGTACGAGACGACCAGCCCGGCGACATCCGGGGTCACCGGGGCTGCCGCCGAGATGCGTGGCGCCCCACCGCCCACCAGCGCGAGCACGAGCGCGCAGGCAACGAGAACCGGGAGGATGCCATGCACCCTCCCGGCCCGTTGCTGCCGTCCGAATCCCCTCCCCGGGGAATGTCGCGCCATCGTGCGTGCCACTCAGGCCGCGAGGACCACCGCGCCCGGGAAGAGGAGCAGGGAACCGGTCGTGGCCGCCGCGGGCACGACCGGGAAGATCACCCCGGCCTCAGCCGGGATCGCCTGCACGGTCGCCAGCAGGTTCGGATCTTCCGCGCCCTTCTGGTAGAAGAACGATCCGTCGGCGTTCTGGAACGTCGCGAGGGACGTTTGCAGGGCGGTCACGTCCTGGCCGACCGCCAGCAGGCCCTGGATCGCCAGCGCCGTGGAGTTCGCGTCCGGCAGCGACCCCTCGGCCGCGTTGTAGGAGGCACCGCCCTCGCTGATGGTCGCCTGGAGATAGGCAGCCCCACGCGTCGCAAGGTCGCTCTTCTCCTCGCCCATCGCCGCCAGCGCCTGCAGGACCATCGCGGTCGTGTTGCTGTCGGCATTGGCATCGTCGGTGGTGCCATCGAAGGCCCAGCCACCATTCGCGGCCTGGCCCTGCTGGATCGCGTCGAGCGCGGAATCCGGCACATCGTTGCCGGTGGCTTCCAGCGCCAGGATCGCCAGCGCGTGGTCGTAGAACCCGCTACCGTAGACGCCAGTCTCGGCATTCTGGCCGTGCTCGACGATCAGGAGCGGCGTGACATGGGCGAAATCGGTGGGATCGACCCCTGCCGCGACGAGCCCGAGCGTGAGCTTGGCGGCCTGCCCGACCCCGGTCTGCGCGTAGACGAGCGCCACATCGCCGTTTTCAAGGAAGCCGATCGCCTTGTCGATCGCATCCCCGACATCGACGCCGGATTCCCTGGCCGCGGCAAGCGCCGTCAGCGCATCGACCGTCGTCCCGGCGTCCGGCTCCCCGG
>JBQCJS010000647.1:0-4516 GCA_051952485.1 Thermomicrobiales bacterium
TGCGGCCTTCAGGACGGCCCGACCAGGCGTGCATAGGGTAGGTGAAACGAGCGGGGCGTCCCGACGAACGAGATGCGGCGCGGAAACCGTCCGTCTGTGGGGACCGCCTCGCATGGCGGCCCGGTTCCGGCCCACCCATGCCACGCAAGGCCGGATGAGCCACCAGCCCCACCCCCCACTCCGGCGTCACCCGTCCGTCGCATCGACCGCGCAGGCGTTCAGCCGCGCCGAGATCACCGCGTGAGGGATGGCCCGGCCGACCAGCGAGAGCTGGGATCCATGGTCGGCCCCAGCCATCACCGCGTCCACATCCGGCTCCGGCTCCTCCCGCACCTCGGCCAGCATCCGGATCATCTCGCGCGCCATCTCCGGCCCGATCTCCTCGATCGCCGATCTGCCCCGGATCCACGTCACCCCGGCATCCACCTCGCCCGGGAATCGCACCATCCCGCCGGCATAGACGATCTCCTCCGGCAGGTCGTCCAGCACCGCCGCGAACCGCTCGCGATCCACCTCCCCATCCAGACGCCATTCGAACCGCTCGAACCCCGCCGTGTCGGCCTCGTCGGTCGGGATCACCTCGTTCGTCACCCGAGGGCTGAGCTGGTCATCGGCCCCGGCCCAGGGGTTCCCGACAACGGCGATCACGTCCTCCAGGTCCATCTTCCGCAGGGTCTCGATCCGGATGACCGCCTTCTCGGGCTCCACACACCGCACGCACCCCTCGACCGCGCGGGCATCCGCCTTCTTCATCGCCGGCAGGTTCGCCAGCACGATCAGGTTCGCCTCCATCAGCTGCGTGACCAGCTTCTGGGCGCCCGCGAAATCGTCGCCCAGGAAATCGGCCCAGAATCGGGACGCGTCGATCACCAGGATCACCCCGCCCAGCCCCATGCGCGCATCATGCACATACGGCATCGAAGCGAGGAGGAATGCGTCCTGGACGTCATGGGTCGGCGCGTCCAGCACCGCGTAGAACGCCTCGTCCGCCTCCACCATGCGGGCGATCGCGGCGGCCAGATCGCCGTCGTGGCCGTCTGCCTCGCCCCCGAGCATCGTCACCGGTTCCTCCGGCTCCATGGCGCGGATCGTCCGCGCGACCGAACGGCGCAGCGGGGCTTCCCGTCCGGTCACGATGAAGACGGGGATGGGATCGATCTCGTCGAGGAGGTCCGGATGCATCGGATCGAACGCGGGTGGCTGCATGGGGTTCCTCCTGATCGGGCCGCTGGTGCGGCGCGATCGCCTAGCGCGCGGCCGGGTCCTCCACCTGGCAGGCGTCCAGCCGGGCAACGAGGTCGCTCACCGGCATCCCCATGCCCACGAACGCGATCTCGGACTCGTCCTCACCGAGCGTGACCTCCTCGTCATCGCGCAATCCGGGCTCATGATCGTGCTCGTGCTCGTGCTCGTGGCCATCATGATCGTGGTCGTGGCCCTCGTCGTCACCGGCATACTCGTCGATGGCGACCGTATCCCGCACCACGGAGAGGACCGCCGTCGCCCCGTCCGCGAACCGCGCCACGCCATGCGCGCGCAGGACCTCCACCGGCCAGTTCTCGAAGAGCGCCATGAACCGCGACCGCTCCAGCCGCGTCTCCGTGGACCAGGTAAAGCTGTTGAACCCCCAGGCATCGACCTCGCCGGCCAGCGGCTCGTCATCCTCGTCCATTGCGACATCTGGCCCGGTGGCCGCAGCCTCCGCCTCGGCGATCGCTTCGGCCAGCTCCGGCACCGTCATCCCCGCCAGCGCCTCCAGCCGCAGTACCGCCGCCGCCGGGTTCAGGTTGTGCACGAGTCCTTCCAGCGCCCGCATGGCGTCGTCCGGCGCCTCGTCCCCCTTCGCCAGCACGACCAGCGATGCCGCCTCGATGGCCGCGACCAGGTGGCGAGCAGTCCCGGCATCGCCCTCCCGGAACCAGGCCCAGAAACCGGCGGCATCGAGCGCCGCCAGTACTCCCAGCAGCACCGCCGCCTCGTCCTCGACCAGCGGTTCGACCGCGTCCAGCACGAGCGCAGGATCGTCATCCGCGTCCAGTTCGATCGCCGCCAGGGCAACATCCTCCATCGCCAGCACGCGGTCCAGGTCGGCATCCAGCGTGTCCGCCGTCCCGGGAATCACGGCCAGATCCCCGGCGGGATCGCGGGACATCGCCTGCACGGCGTCGAGCAGGTCGCTCCGCAGCGCCGCATCGGCACCGGAAACGATCAGGATGGCGAGGGGATCGAGGGGAGCAGGTTCGGACATGGGGCATCCCGCGTGGGTGGGTGGCGGACGGCAGGTGATCGGCACGATGCGCGAACGCGGCATCGTCTCACGCTGATGATACGCCGCCCGGGGGGCGGGTGGCGCCCGGCTATCCATGCCGGCCAGAACGACATCGGGCGGCCCCTGTGGGAAGGGCCGCCCGATATCCGGGATGGGGGAGGGAGGAGAAGGAACGCGTGTGGGGCCGTGTTCCATGTCCACAGGATAGGCCGGCAGCCTGAACCCGCGCTGAGCCGATCCTGAAACCTCCGTGAAGCCGGGCGATTGGGTGCAGTTCAGGATTCACAGCCTGGCAGGTGGCAAGGCCATGACGCATGAGCGCTACGGGAGGCACGATGAACGCATCGTGCGGAACTCGACACGGCACAAGGCACTTTTCGGCTCCACTCATTGACTTCCTGTGCGCGTGGCCTCTGTATGGAAGGACCGACCGCGTGCCGGTCCGAGGAGGTGGCATCACGAAATCCCAGCGAACCCGCCCGTTGCGCGATCCCGCCCCGCCCTCTACGCTCCCGATAGCCATCCGCCCGCCGCGCCGTCGCCCTGGAGGGGTGCCCTCATGCCTGCCGATCCGCCACAACCCACGCCCGATGCCACGCCCACCCCTGTGCGCGAACGCCGCGAATGGGCGCTCCACACCGATCGCGACCACGGCGATGCCCCGCTGGTCGAGGTCCGCGTCACGGCGACCTTCACCGCCCCGTCCGGCGTGACCTCCGTCATCGAGGGCTTCTGGGACGGCGACGGCACCTGGCGCGTCCGCTTCAATCCGGGGGAGGCCGGCGCCTGGCGATATCGCATCGCCGCCATCCCGCCCGACCCCGATCTGGCGCGGGAGGGGACGTTCACCGTCGTCCCGGCGGAGACGGACGGACAACGGCGCGGCGTCCTCCGTTCGACCCCGAATGAGGCGTGGGGATTCCAGTACGAGAACGGCGAACCGGCCTTCATCTTCGGCGACACCACCTATCACCTCTTCGCGATGGCGCACATGGGCGAGGAGGCGTTCGCCCAGGTCGAGGCCTTCCTCGCACGCCGGGCGGCGCAGGGGTTCAACCTCCTGCGCATCCGGGTGCCCGTCAGCCGCTTCCACCATCCGGACGGCTACAGCGACTGGCAGGTGAAACCGGTCTGGCCGTGGGGCGGCAGCGAGCAGATGCCGCGCTTCGACCAGGTGAACCTGGCGTACGTCCGCACGGTCGATGCGGTGATGGCCCGCTGCGAGGAACTCGGCATCGGCGTCGAGCTGATCGTCGAGGCGTGGGGCAACGAGTTCCCCTTCAACAGCCGCCACATCTTCACCGCCGAATGGGAGGAGATCTGGTTCCGCTACCTCATCGCCCGCTACGACGCCTTCCGCAGCCTCGCGATCTGGCAATTGCAGAACGAATACGAGTACTACCCCAACGGCGACTGGAACTATCCCGGCGCCACCCGCATCTGCGACCGCTGGGCGATCCGCGTCGGGCACCTCGTCCGCGACCTCGCCCCGCACGGGCACATCGTGGCGGTCCACAACGGCCCGGTGATGCCCTCCTTCGGCGAACGCTTCCGCAGCGATCCCACGGTCATCGACACCGTGATGTTCCAGACCTGGGGCACCACCGGCGAGGCGGACGGCTGGCTCGCGGCCGGGATCGAGGAGGTGATCGCCGCCAGCCTGGGGGACTGGCCGGGCTCCGCCGTGCTGGCGGAGTGGGGCTACGAGTTCGCGGAGGACCTGCCGCCGATCATGCTCGGCCACCGCTGGTGCGGGCCGGATCACACCCGGCGCGGCGCCTGGCGCGGGGTCTTCTCCGGGCTAGGCATCGTCCACGGCTTCCACTACTCGTGGGGGCCATACATGGTGCTGGACCGTGACCAGCCGGGAATGGCCGACCTGCTGCAGGTGCGCGCCCTGGTGGAGCGCCTCGGCATCGTGCGCGACGGCCTGCGTCCGGCCCCGGACCTCGTGAGCGGTGAGGACGACCGTCGCGGCTACACGCCCCGCGCCCTCGCAAGCGACGACCGGGAGCGCGTGGCGATCTACCTGCCCGCTGGCGGCAGCGTCACCGTCGCGCCGGAGGCCTTCCCGTCGAACGCGCGGTGGCGCTGGATCGATCCCCGCACCGGCGAGGACTCCCTGGCCGTGCCGGTCCGCTCGCGGACGTTCGTCGCCCCGGCCGGGGATGACGCCGACGACCACATCCACAGCTATCCGGCGGACTGGCTGCTCGTCCTGGAGTAATGCCGGACCAGCCATTCCCA
>JBQCJS010000648.1:0-6905 GCA_051952485.1 Thermomicrobiales bacterium
CTCCAGATGATGGCGACCCGGCCGATGCCGCCCGCGCTGGCGCAGGTGGTCGGCGCCCTGAACCGGCACCTGAGCCTGAAGCAGATCCCGAGTGGCAACTACGTGATCGGCGGCGGCTGGCCGGGCAATGACCCGGACCTGGCGACCAACCTCGCGACGCCGCGCCTGGCGAGCATCGTGGGCAGCATGGATCACTCGTCGGCGATCTTCCCGGCACTGCGGGGCGCGACGCTGGAGCGGGTCTGGGTGGGGATCGAGGGGGAGACGGTCGACCAGGTGCCGATCCTGGGTCCGGTGCCGGGGCTGGCGAACCTGTCGCTGGCGACGGGCTTCACGGGGCATGGATTCGCCCTGAGCCCGATCGTGGGGCAACTCCTGAGCGAACTGATCCTGGACGGCACGCCGTCGATCCCGCTGGATGCGCTGGGCTTCTCCCGGTTCGCGGCGGGGTCGGCCCCGGACCTGCCGCAGGCACGCATCCACGCGGGGTGAAGCGCCATCCGGGCGGTGCGATGGTGCCCGACCACGGCGGCGCGACACATCGATCGCGTCGCATGAACGCCGGATGCCACGGTCTCGAGGACGTGACCGAGGGGATGCGAGGATCGGCGAACCAGTGGCCCGAGGGTTCGCCCTACGTACGAACGGCGAATGCCGGGACCATGCAGGGGTGGCGGGGTGAATGGGGAGATCGGCGAACCAGTGGTCCGAGGGTTCGCCCTACCTACGAACGGCGTATGCCAGCTTCGTCTCTCAGGTAGCTATGCTACGCAGGGCAATCCTCACCGAGCGTTCGAGTTCCGTTCAGCGCAGAGCCGGAGCCAGCGTCGTTCGGGGTTGCGCTTGATGTAGCGACGGATCGCATTCAGCTCGTCCTCATCACGCACAATGCGATCGTGGTAGCTCACCTGCCAAACCTTCCGATCGAACGGCGGCCAGCCGGACTCCTTCACACCGCGAATATAGGCGTTCGCAGTCGTCGACTTGAGCCGGCCAAGGATGCCGGGCAGGGATGGGCGTTCAGCGTTGGGCGAATCACCGGGAAGGATTGTCAGCAGGATATGCACATGGTCGGGCATGACCACCCACTCGAGGACGCGCACGTCGGCATACGTGCCAGGAAGCGCACGGATATGCGCGTCCACCATCTGCCCTGCCTCCGAAGGCTCGATTCCCTTCTCCGTTACCTCGCCGAACAAGGAAGCTGAGCCGAACGTCCTGAACGTGACGAAATAGGTATTGGCTTGCCGGTAATCGTACCCGTCCAGACGCTGGCGCTTGCGAACGTTGAATGGATACCCCATCGGCTACCTCGCATTGCGGTGCCAGGTCTACTCGTCACATGCCGAGTCCCTGCGGCAGCCCACAAGGGACTGTCCTGCGTACGTGACGCGGCAATGAGCCCGGTCGTACGGAGGGCGAACCCTCGGACCACTGGTTCGCCGATCTCCCCATTCACCCCGCCACCCCTGCATGCTCCCGGCATCCGCCGGTCGTACGTAGGGCAACCCCTTGTGGGTTGCCGATTCCCTCATTCACCCCGTTACGCCTGCATGGTCCCGGCATCCGCCGTTCGTATGGCGCGATCGATGTGTCGCGCCAAGAAGGCAGATCGCACCGACACGCAGGCAGAGCCAGCAAACAGACCAGGACGGACCGCATCGGGTCCGCCCTGGTCTCGCTGTCCAGATTGACGATCCCTACATCCCCCAGGTGACTTCCAGCACCCGCAGCCAGTTCTCGTACCCGATCTTGTACAACGCGTCATCGTCGTAGCCGCGACCGCGCAGCACGTCGATCAGCTTCGGCAACCCCGCAGCATCCTTCAGGTCCGCCGGCATCGTCGCGCCGTCGAAGTCGGACCCCAGCGCCACCCGGTCGATCCCGATGCGATTCACGATGTAATCGATGTGGTCGGCCATCACGTCCAGCGAGGTCGCCGCCGCATCGAACGTGCCTTCCGGATTGAGGAACCCGACGTGGAAGTTGATGCCCACGAGGCCGTCGGAATCCGCGATCGCGTCCAGTTGCTTGTCCGTCAGGTTGCGGCTGGACGGGCTGATCGCGTGCGCATTGGAATGGGTCGCCACCAGCGGCGCCTGGCTGATCCCGGCGACGTCCCAGAAGCCCTTCTCGTTCAGGTGCGAGAGGTCGATCATGATGCCCAGCTCGTTGCAGGCGGTCACCAGTTCCTTGCCGAGATCGGTCAGGCCCGGCCCGGTGTCACCCGTCGAGGGGAACGCGAAGGGCACGCCGTGACCGAAGCGGTTCGGCCGCGACCAGACGATACCCAGCGAGCGGAGTCCCGCGCTGTAGTACGTCTCCAAGGCGTAGAAGTTCTCGTCGATCATCTCGGCGCCCTCGAAGTGGACGATCGCCGAGAAGTCGCCGTTCTCGATGTTGTCCTCCAGGTCGGCGGCGGAGAGGACGATATTCAGCACGTCGGCCGGAATCTCGAACCCGAGATCCTTGTCGACAACCGCGATCGCGCCCTCGCCCGCCTCCAGCCGGAGCAGCTGGGAGAACGCCGCGTTCGTGTACTGCTGAGCGTAGGGCAGCGACAGCCAGCCCTCCTCCGTCATCAGCGGCACGCCGTCCAGCCCGCTGCCGAGCAGTTCCTTCACCTTCTCGATCCCGGCCTCCGTGCGGTCGAGACTCGGCACCCAGATCGCGAAGAACCCGCCGGCCAGGCCGCCCTCCGCCGCCCGCACGCGGTCGATATGGCCCTCGTCGCTGCGCTCGTAGAAGCCACGCTCGCCGGTGAGGAGGGCGAGCACCGTATCGTTGTGCCCGTCGAATACCGGGATCAGGGGAGTGGATGGGGAACTCGAATTGCTACCTGCCACGGGCGTCCTCTTCCTGGTGAGAGCGGATGGACCGCTCGCGGTGATGAATCGGCAGCGGTCCCGGCACGGATCATCCCGCCGCAGGGCCGCGTTCTGGTGCGTATGATGCCCGATCGGCGACGCCGGTCAAGCACACCGGCCGGCTCGCCTCAGCCGAGGTTGATCTCGTCCAGCCAGAGGGGGCTCGTCCACGCCTTCTTGCCGTCGGCGCGGAGGATCTCGATCCGGCAGAAGGCGTTCGCATAGGGCCCGATGGGGAACCGCGCCTCGGTGATGTCCTCGCCGCGCCGGAAGAGCTTGATCGAGCCGCGCCCATCGGCAAAGATCGCCGTCACCGGATCGCACGAGACGATGATCTCCGTATCGGTGAACGACACATCGTGGATCCGGGGGCCGGTGCTGGCGTAGTAGTAGCCGGCCTTCAGGGCCGCCAGGAGCGCATCGGGATCGAGCGATTCCGACTTGACGTGAAGCCAGCCGCCGAAGGTATCCGGGCGATCGGGCTTGAAATGGGCATCGTCGGCGGCAGTGACGGAGAAGCGGTATCCCGAGGTGGCGAGGATGTCGGCCAGCATCCAGCCGTTGCCGCGGTCGCTGTCGTTCGTGTGGCCCTCGTTGTGGATCTCGATCGCGTCGAAATCCTCGATCCTCAGGGCATCGGCCTGGGTAACGCCGTTCCAGTGCGGGTGGGCGATCACCACGAAGGCACCGGCAGCGGTGGCACGCGCCGCGATCTCCGGCCCGTTCTCGTTCGGCCCCTTGCCGGGAAAGTCGAGCGGCAGGCCAAGCGCGACGATGTGCCAGAGCTCACCGTTGCGCATCCCCTCGCCGTGCAGTTCGGCGCCGAAGATGGTCGTGAAGTCGTCGGTGCGGAACCCGGAGGTATCGGTGACCGGGAAGTCGAAGCGCTCCATGAAGTGATCGGTGAGGGCGACGAAATCGTAGCCGCGTTCACGGTAGGCCTGCACGGCCTCGGCGGGCGACTTGAGCCCATCCGAGTTCGTGCTGTGCATGTGGATGTTGCCCTTGTAGAAGCGTCCGGGCTTGTCGAATGGCAGATTGCGCATGGTGAGAAACGTCCCTGAGCATTGGCCGGAAGGCATGATGAAACGGGCGCGACGATGCGCCGATGTCGGAAGACACCCTACACCAAATCCGGGGGTTCCGGGGACGTCCGCTCCCTTCTTCCCGCGCCGGCGCGATCACCCCTCCGGCGCGGGCAGCCAGCCGAGATACGTGCTTCCGTACTCGCGAAAGAGCATCTCCAGCGCCTCCCGGTCACGCGGGCCAGTGTGGAGCGCGGCGATGAGGTCCGCGACCTGGCGCGTCATGACCAGGAGATAGCGCAACGGCCCGGGACCGGCGTTGCGATAGGCATGGGATACCCCGCGCACCGCCGTTCCGCAGTCGCCGGGTCCGAGCCGAACCTCCTCGCCATCGAGGTGGAGGATCAGCTCGCCCTCCAGCACGTACCAGATCTCGTCGGCGTCGTGGTGGATGTGGAGGGGCGCGATCCAGAGCGTCTCCCCGGGCGGGGATTCCCACTCCGCGATCGCGAGATCGGCGCCGGGCGGGTGCAGGGTCTCGCCCCGCAGCGGGCGGGCGAAGCCATCGTCCGGCATGGCACACACTCCTCTCGAGCCGGTCCCGGCCCGCGCGACGCCTACACCACCCCGGGCGCGATCTCGCGCGGGGCACGGTCCTGCGGCGCGTATCCCAGGACCTCCTTCGCGTGCTCGATGTCCCAGAACGTGCGCGGATTGTCGGAGATGCCGTAGCCGAGGAACCACGGAAGGGGGGATTCGAGGCACCGTTCCACCAATTGCACGCAATCGCGCTCGCTGAGCCACACGGCCCGCGTGCGCTTGCGCTTCAGCAATGTCTCCGGATCTTGGTCGAACGCCGGATTCCAGAGATTCGCCGGGTGGCTCGGGTCCTGGGGATCGCGCACGCCGCCGATGCGCAGGCAGAAGGCGCGCATCCCGTGATGATCGACGTAGTAGCGGGCGAGCGCCTCGCCGTAGGCCTTGGAGACGCCGTAGAGCGAGTCGGGGCGGATCTCCGCCGTCTCGTCCCAGATGCGGGGATCGTCGATCTCCCACAACTCCGGCTGGTTGGCCGTCTCGTTCGTGCCGATGGCGTGGTTGGAGGACGCGAAGACGACCTGCTCCACGCCGGCCTGGCGGGCGGCCTCGAAGACGTTGTAGGCGCCGATCAGGTTGCTGGGCAGCACCTGCTCCCACGTCGAACCGACGGCCGAGGACGCCGCCATGTGGACGACCGCATCGATGCCATCGAAATGGGGGCGGATGGCGTCGAGATCGGCAATATCACCGATCGCATCGGCATACGGGCCTGGTTTCCGCGCCAGGCCGACCGCCTCATACGCCGGCGAATCGCGCCAGGCATCGATCAGCAGCTTGCCGATGAGGCCATCCGATCCGGTCACGAGAATCCGGCGCTTTGCCACGGTGTCCCCTTTCGCTCCTGCATGGTGGTAGTGGTGGTGGTGATCGTGTCGATGGGGTTCACTCTAGCAGGAGGGGAGAGAGGAGAGAAGTGAGGGACGAGGAGCGAGCAGTGGTCCGGGCCAGGGGAGTCCCACCAGGCGGAACCGTCGCGCGACAGATCCGATGCCGATTCTCACTCCTCACTTCTCTCCCCTCGCCCCTCATCCGTGCGATCATCCAACTCCACCGGGTCGATCCGGTGCTGGGTGAAACACGATCGTGGGGCAGGGGCAGGTGAAGCAAACGGGAGAGACAACGAACTGGCTGCTCGCGACGTTCGATCCGCGCGACGAGCGATCATGGCTCCGCCGGTGCGGGCCGGGCATCGCCCTCGCCGCCGCGATCACGGTCGTCGCGATCCTCATCGCGCACGCCGAGAAGGCCATCATCGGGTACGAGGTGCTGGAGCCGCTGGTGCTCGGCCTGATCGTCGGCATCGCGATCCGGAGCATCTGGGGGGTGCCGGCACTCTTCCTGCCGGGCATCGCGTTTGCCGCGAAACAGATCCTCGAATTCGCGATTGTCCTGCTCGGTGCCTCCCTGGACCTGCACCAGCTCGCCCACGCCGGGAGCAAGATCCTGCTGGCGGTGCTGATCAGTGTCTCGGTCACGCTCGCCACCGGGATCGCGATCGGGCGAGCCGCCGGGCTGGGGACGCGCCTGGCGATCCTGGTGGCCGTCGGCAACGCCATCTGCGGCAATTCCGCCATCGCGGCGGTCGCCCCGGCGATCCGGGCGAAGAAGGAGGAGGTCGCCAGCGCCATCGCCCTCACCGCCGTCTTCGGGGTCGGCGTGGTGCTGACCCTCCCCCTGCTGATCCCGGTCTTCGACCTCTCGCACGAACGCTACGGCGTGATCGCCGGCCTCACCGTCTACGCGGTGCCGCAGGTCCTGGCCGCGACCTTCCCGGTGAGTGTGGAGAGCGGCCAGATCGGCTCGCTGGTGAAGCTGACGCGCGTGCTGCTGCTCGGGCCGGTCGTCGCCCTCTTCGCGTGGTGGACCGCGCGGAACGAGGAACGAGGCGAGAGGAAAGAGGAAAGAGCGGAGGATGCAACGGCTCCGATTTCGGGGCGGTCTGGAGCATCCCGTTTCTCTTTCCTCTCGTCTCTTTTCTCCTACCTGCCGTGGTTCGTGATCGGCTTCGTCCTCCTGGCGCTCCTGCGGACGGTGAACGTGATCCCGGACAGCACCGGGGCCGACGTCCAGAACGTGAGCAAGGTCCTGACGGCTGTCGCGATGACCGCGCTGGGCCTGACGGTGGACGTGAAGAGCGTGCGGAAGGGGGGCGCGAAGGTGGCGCTGACGGTGTCGGCATTGACGGTCCTGCTGGTGGTGATGGCGCTGCTGCTGGTGACCGTGATGGACATCGGCTAGCGCGAGTCGTTCCAGCCGGTTGCGGGACGGGCCTCTGCAGCGTAATCCGATCTAGCGGCCAAGCGCGAGCGATCATGTCCGGTAGGGGTGATCCTCGCAGCCGCGGTCGGTGATCGCCCGGGATTGCCGATGACCCCAAGGCGATCACAAGCATCGCCCCTACGTGCTCGCACTA
>JBQCJS010000649.1:0-6142 GCA_051952485.1 Thermomicrobiales bacterium
GTCGAACCGAACCGGTTCTTCACCGCCCGCAGGATGCGGTACTGGTGGAAGCGGTCACCCTCCAGGTAGAGCACGGCGTCGACCATGTGCTCCAGCACGCGGGGACCGGCGATCGTCCCTTCCTTCGTCACATGCCCGATCACGAAGACGGGCACGTTCCGTGGCTTCGCCCACTGCATCAGGCGCGACGTGCATTCCCGCACCTGGGACACGCTGCCAGCTGCCGACGTGATGTCGTTCAGCATCACGGTCTGGATCGAATCGATCACCACCAGCGCGGGTTCGACCGTCTCGAGGGTCGTCAGGATCTCCTCGAGGTCGGTCTCCGAGAGCAGCGAGAGGTACGGCGACGTCACGCCCAGCCGGTCCGCCCGCAACTTCACCTGCTGCGTCGATTCCTCGGCCGAGACGTAGACCACTGGGTGCCGGTCCGATCCCAACACACCCGCTGCCTGCAGGATCAGCGTCGACTTGCCGATTCCGGGATCGCCGCCGACCAGCACCAGCGATCCCGGCACCAGCCCGCCGCCCAGCACCCGGTTCAGTTCGGAGATCGGCACCTCCACCCGTGTCTGCCCGACCCGAGTCACGCGGTCCAGCGGCTGGAGGACGGCGCGAGGCCGCCCGATCGCCCGCACGGCAGGCGCGGATCGTTCCTCGATCGTCTCCACCATGGTGTGCCATTCGCCGCATCCGGGACACTTCCCGAGATAGGCGGGACTGACCGCCCCGCACTGCTGGCAGACCCAGGATGTCCGTACCTTTGGCATCGCTCCCCGTTGCACCCTTCATTGCGAAGGAGCCGATGCCGGGTCAATCCCCGGCACCGGCTCCCCCTCGGTCGTTCGGCTCCGGCTGGAGCCGTCGCCCTTCGTCCTACACCGCGGCCAGTTCGACCGCGTCTTCCAGCTTCAGAAGGTCATCCTCGACCGTCACGCGGACCGTATGCCCGGCCAGGAAGCGCCCGTTCAGCAGGCCCTCCGCCAGCGGGTCCTCGATCAGGTTCTGGATGATCCGGCGCAGCGGACGCGCACCATAGGTGTGGTCGTACCCGCGCTCGCCCAGCAGGTCCTTCGCCTCGAGCGTGATCTCCAGCGTGATGTCCTGCTCGGCCAGTTGCTGCCGCACCCGCGCCAGTTCGAGATCGACGATGTTGCGGATCTCCTCCTGGGTCAGCGAGTGGAAGACGATGGTCGCGTCGATCCGGTTCAGGAACTCCGGCCGGAACGTCTGCTTCAGCCGCTCCATCACCTTGGTCGTCATCAGGCTGTGATCGCGGCTCCGGGTCGCGTCGTCATCCTCACGTTTGGCGAAGCCCATCGAGAGGTTGCGCCCGATCTCCTCGGCGCCGACGTTCGACGTCATGATGATGATGGTGTTCCGGAAATCGACCTTCCGCCCCTTGGCGTCGGCCAGGTTCCCGTCCTCCATGATCTGGAGCAGCATGTTGAAGGCTTCCGGATGGGCCTTCTCGATCTCGTCGAGCAGGATCACCGAGTACGACTTCCGCCGCACCGCCTCCGTCAGCTGGCCGCCTTCCTCGTACCCGACGTAGCCCGGAGGCGCGCCGACGAGCCGGGCGACCGCGTGCCGCTCCATGAACTCGGACATGTCGATCTTGATCAGGTGATCCTGCGAGCCGAACATGAACTCGGCCAGGGCCTTGGCGAGATAGGTCTTGCCGACGCCGGTAGGCCCGAGGAAGATGAACGACCCGATCGGTCGCCGAGGGTCCTTGATGCCCGCCCGCGCGCGCCGCACGGCCTTGGAGATCGTCGTGATCGCCTCGTCCTGGCCGACGATGCGCTCGTGCAGCGCCTCCTCCATGTGCAGGAGCCGTTCCGACTCCTCGCCCGCGATCCGCACCAGCGGAATCCCGGTCCACATGGAGACGACCTCGGCCACGTCCTCCTCGGTGACATAGGTCTCCTCGGAAGCGGCCTGGTCCTTCATCCCCTGTTCCTGCTGGTCGATGCGATCGCGCAGCTTTCGCTCGCGGTCGCGCAGTTCGGCGGCGAGCTCGAACTCCCGGCCATTGACCGCCGATTCGAGTTCGCGCTGGAGGGAGGTCAGGCCCGCCATGGCCTCGCGCAGGCTTGGCGGCGAGATCGATCGCTGCATCCGCACGCGGGACGACGCCTCATCGATCAGGTCGATCGCCTTGTCCGGCATGAAGCGATCGGTCACGTACCGTGCCGCGAGATTCGCCGCGGCGTGCAGCGCCTCGTCGCTGATCTTGAGCTTGTGATGCTCCTCGTACAGTTCGCGGACGCCTTTGAGGATCTGGATCGTCTCGTCGATCGACGGTTCCGAGACCTGCACCGGCTGGAAGCGCCGCTCCAGCGCCGCATCCCGCTCGATGTACTTCCGGTACTCGTCCAGCGTCGTCGCGCCGATCGTCTGCAGCTCACCCCGCGACAGCGCAGGCTTCAGGATGTTCGCGGCATCGACCGCGCCCTCCGCCGCGCCCGCACCGACAAGCGTGTGCAGCTCGTCGATGAAGAGGATCGCCTTGGTCTCCTTGACCTCGTTCACGATCTTCTTCAGGCGCTCCTCGAACTCGCCGCGGTACTTGGTACCAGCGACCAGCGCCCCGATATCGAGGGCAACCAGCCGCTTGCCCTGCAACTGCTCCGGGACGTCCCCGGAGACGATTCGCTGGGCGAGGCCCTCCACGATCGCCGTCTTGCCCACGCCCGGCTCGCCGATCAGCGCCGGGTTGTTCTTCGTGCGCCGCGACAGGATCTGCATCACCCGGTCGATCTCGGTCGAGCGCCCGATGAGGGGACCGAGCTTGTCGGTCCGGGCCGCTTCGGTGAGGTCGAACCCGAGGGCATCCATGTACGGAGTCTTGGTCTGCTGCTTCGATTGCGCCTGCTGCGATGCCGACTGGCTGACGACCTGCATCACCTGGGCGCGCACCTTCTCCAGGTTGACGCCAAGGCTCTCCAGCACGCCCGCCGCGATACCCTCGCCCTCGCGCACGAGGCCGAGCAGGAGGTGTTCCGTGCCGATGTAGTGGTGGTTCAGGCGGCGAGCCTCGTCAACCGACAGCTCGATCACCTTCTTAGCGCGTGGCGTCAGGCCGATCTCGCCCATGATCATCGTGTCGCCACGACCGATGATGAACTCGACCGCCGAACGAACCTTGGGCAACTGCACGCCCATGTTCGCCAGCACCTTTGCCGCGACGCCGTCGCCTTCCCGCACAAGCCCAAGGAGGAGGTGTTCGGTCCCGATGTAGTTGTGGTTGAACCTCTGGGCTTCTTCCTGGGCGAGCGTGAGGACCTTGCGAGCTCGATCCGTGAACTTGTCGAACTTCTCCGCCATCCTGGAGCTCTCCCGATGTTATTCCCACCCACGCCGGAACGGGGGTGATGCAAGCTGGTCTACCCGACTATACGCTGGATGGGCGCACGCGGACGTCCGATCCCATCATTGTGCCGCACGTACAAGCGCCTGCTGTGTTGCGGAGTGAGCGTCTCTCCCATGTGGGACAAAGCAGATAGCCAACAACGGCGGAGAGCGTACTCCCTGCCGTTGTTGGCTTTTCTATCACATTTCCGATGGCGACGTCTGGCCGAATGACCAGTAGCCTACCGCGTGCGGAACGAACCGGGCTACCCGTTTTCGGGCGAAGTGCCTAGTTCGTCTCGTCCGCCGCAGCCTCGGCGGCTCGCTCCGCAGCGGTCGCCGCCGCGTGACCGGCGCTTTCCGGCGCGCGGTAGCCAGCGGCCTCGGCGGCCTCGGTGGTCGCGTAGTAGACCTCGGCGATCGTGCGGCCGTACCAGGGCGATTCCGGCGTGTGGTAGATGTGGGAATCGGCATTGCCCTTGATCGGGAAGCCGTCCGGCACGTCGTTGGTGCCGTTGCCGGCGACCCACGTCTTGCCCTCATCACCTGCCGGGCCGAGCACCTTCGCCGGCGCGCCGCTCTCGTCGCTGGACGAGAACGCCGTGGCGGCATCGGCAGCCGAGACTTCATCGACCACGTCACCGTCCGCTTCCGCGAAGGTGCGGTCGGAGGCCGCCTCGGCAGCCTCGGTGGCCGTCTCCGTCTCGGCGTCCGGGGTCGAGCCCTCGAACACCTCGGCAGCGGTCTCCGCCGCCGTCTCGGTCACGACCTCGCCCGCAGCCTCGGAGAGGGTGCGATCAGCTGCCTCCTCGGCGGCTTCGGTCGCGGTCTCCTCGCGCTCGGACGCGGCCGGAGCGAAGGCCTTGGCGGCGTCCTCCGCATCCTCGACCGACAGCACGTCACCAGCTGCCTCGGCGAAGGTGCGGTCGGCGGCCTCTTCCGCCGCCTCGGTTGCGGTCTCGGCGGCCGGAGCGGCCTCCTCGGCAGCCGGCGTCTCGTCATCGAGCGCACCGGCCAGCGCGAAGGCCAGCGCCATCGCCGACATGTCCTCGTCCTCGAACGACGGAGACTGATCGGACTGCGACTGCTGGCGCGCCTGGCGCTGCTCGCGGCTGCGGCGCTGGGCGGCCGATTCCTCGGCGCGCTGGCGGCGCTCCTCGAACTGGGCCACCAGGTCGACCGCTGGGGCGTCCGCCTCGGCGGTCGCCGTGCCGGAGCCTTCGCCATCGGACGAATCCGGGGAAGACTGCGAGGTGCCGGTCAGGCCCTCGGCCTCCAGGGCGGCGCGGATCTTCTGGACGAGCGCATCGCGCTCCTCGACGATCCCCTCACCGAAGACGGCTTCCAGCTCGGCATCCGGCGTGTCCAGCGCGCGGCGCAGGCTCAGGCCCATGCGGCGGCGCTGCGGGTCGATGCGGATGATGCGCAGGATCAGGTCCTGGCCCTCGCCGACGACCTGCTTCGGATGCTGGATGCGCTCGTCAGCCAGCTCGGAAACGTGGATCAGCCCCTCGATGCCATCCTCGATCCGCGCGAAGGCGCCGAAGTTGGCCAGCTGGGTGACGGTGCCCTTGACGAGCTGCCCGACCTCGTAGGAGGTCGCGACGCGACTCCACGGCTCCGCCTGGGTGCGCTTGATGGAGAGCGCGATCTTCTTGGTGTCCGGGTAGACGCCCAGGATATAGACGTCGACCTCGTCGCCCACCTTCAGGAGTTCGCCTGGGTGGCGGACACGGCACCAACTCAGCTCGGAGAGGTGAACCAGTCCGTCCGCACCGCCGATGTCCACGAAGGCGCCGAAATCACAGATGGAGGAGACGCGACCCTTGCGGATATCGCCTTCCTTGAGCTCCTCGATGAGGCGCTCCTTCATGATGTCGCGGCGCTCCTGGATCGCCTGGCGCTCCGAGAGGATGAGGCGATTGCGGTGGCGATTGATCTCGATCACCTTCAGCGGCAGCTTGGAGCCGATCAGGCGGGCCATGTCGGCCTGCTTGCTCGAATCGTCGCCACCCCGGATCTCGGAGACCTGCGATGCCGGCACGAACCCACGAACGCCATCCAGGTTCACGAGGAGACCACCCTTGTTGTAGTTGGTGACCTCGGCCTCGATGATCTCGTTGGCCTCGTGGAGCTCCTGCAGCCGCCGCCAGCTCTTCTCCTGGCGAGCGCGGTCGATGCTGACGACCGGGTGGCCCTCCGCATTCTCCGGCTGCACCACGAAGACCAGCAGGGTATCGCCAACCTGGAGTGCGTCCTTTTCCTCAGCAGAAAGGCTCGAGTACTCCTTCGCCGGAACGATGCCCTCTGCCTTGGACCCGATGTCCACCAGCAGCTCGTCCCGGTCAATGTGCATGATGATCCCCTCGAGCACATCCCCGTATTTCAGGGTCTTGTAGTCGTGGCTGGGATCGCTGAGGAATTGCTCCATGAGCGAGGCACCGTCGAGTTCAGCCTCGAAGCTGAACGCGTCGGTCTCTGGCTCACGAATGTCCGTACCGTCCATAGACCTACCTTCAAAAGCGATAAGCACGCAACAACCCCACCCACGGCCTATGGTGGTCCATTGCCACCTTCCGGGGGAGGTTTTGCCGGATTATACCCCGTTTTGGTATGTCAACGCAACACGCCCCTCCCGGACTGGCGCGGGTTTTCGTCCCGAAAGCCGGTTCCACGCCCACGCCGGCAGCCTCCGGCTAGCCGCCAACACGTGAGGCGGGGGGGGGGGAAGAAAAGACACCCCCCCCCAAAACCACAACCTCTTTAATTTTTTAACCTTGGGCGCCGT